>CAJCIF010000079.1 GCA_903970355.1 Actinomycetota bacterium | reverse complement strand
TCTGAAAATGTATTTAAAGCAAAATCTGAACTTGCTCAGGCTGTTCCTGCCGATGGCATTTTGATTTGCAACGGGGATTATGAATTCTGTCGAAGAATGGCTGCCGAAAACAAGAAGAAAACAACGCTCCTTTACGGTTTCGATGAATCGAAGGGACCGCTCGATGCAATCATGTTTGATGTCAAAACTTCTGAAAGCGGCAGTACATTTAAAATCAAATTCCGCGGCAAGCAGTATGAAGGCGCAACCAAGCTTCTCAGTAAGCCATTGTTGTCGAATGTGCTTGGCTCCTTTTGTTTGGCTATGGCTCTGGGAATTTCACCGGAAATTATTCTTGCTGCCATCAGAAACGTAAAAACGGAAAGCAACCGGTTGGAACCAGTACGAACCAACTTATCCGGACTCGCTCCCATTTCGAATGGTGCAAACGGCAGGAGTAGCGAGCAAGTCTTGCGCCTCAACGATGCTTTCAATTCCAATCCGATCGGCTTCAAAGCAGCTCTTGATGTGCTTGGTGAGATTCCCGGCAAGCGAAAAATATTAGTAACGCCAGGCATGATTGAACTTGCCGATCGCCAGGCGGTGGAAAATGAAGCGGCGGCAAAACGGGCCGCATCAGTTTGCGATTTTGTCGTGGTCGTTGGTGAAACTAACAAAGATCCATTACTCAAAGGATTGAAAGAAGGTGGATTGCCGAGCGAAAAGATTGAATGCAAAGCCAGTATGAAAGAGGCTCTCAGCCATCTCGCCTCTGAGTATTGCTCCGAAGGTGATGTTGTGCTGATCGAAAACGATTTACCGGACCTTTATGAGGCAACGCCGAAATTCTAATGAAAAGAACGCGCGTCGCCGTCATGTTCGGCGGCAGATCAGTAGAACACGAAATATCAATTATATCGGCGCTGCAATTGATACGCGCAATCGATGTTGTTAATTACGAACCTGTTCCTGTCTACATCGCACCCACAGGCAGATGGTATTGCGGAGAGCAGTTACTCGATCAGTCTTTCTATAAAAGAATGCCTGATTCACTATCGTCTGTTGATGAAGTTATCTTGATGCCGGTACCGAATCTTGGTGGTTTGCAAATACTTAGAGCTGCCAATACGACTGATGCTTCCTCTGAAGCGCGCACACTTATACCGATAGATCTCTACTTCCCTTGTTTTCATGGCACCTATGGCGAAGACGGTTGCATCCAGGGCCTGATGGAAATGGCTGAAGTAACTTACACGGGTTCGCGTGTACTTGCTTCCGCTCTCAGCATGAGCAAACAGCATTGCAAAGACATCGTTTCAAAATATGGTGTGCCTGTACTGCCGTCACAGGTGGTGTACAAAGCAGAGTCGCAAAAAGATCTTGGTAAAGGTCTCGTTGCGATGAGCAAACGAATAAGAGAAGCAGAAGGTTTTCAAAAATTTCCATTGTTTGTAAAGCCGTGCAATCTCGGCTCCAGCATAGGCGTGGCGCGCGTCACCAATGCACAAGAACTTGATGCGGCTCTTGTGCAGGCTTTCAAATTCGATATGTGCGCAATGGTCGAACCTTGTCTGGATAAAAAGCTGGAAATAAATGTTTCCGTACTCGATGCCGGCGAACCTATTGCTTCCGTTCCGGAAATTCCCGTTTCTTCTTCCGGCAAGGAGCTAACCTATGAAGATAAATACATGCGTGGCGGCGGATCAAAAAAAGGTGGCGGACTTGAATCTCAAGGCATGGCCGCTCTCACACGCATAATCGATCCGCCGGATTTAGCGGTTGAAATGAAAGAACGGGCTCGTGACTTTGCAAAGAAAGCGTTCCAAGCTCTCGGTTGTTCTGGTGTTGCTCGTATTGATTTCATGCTCGATCTCGAAAGTGACACATTGTATTTCAACGAAATAAATCCTCTGCCAGGATCCCTATCCTTCTATCTATGGATGGGTTCTCACCCTCCTGTTTTCTATACCGATATGCTTTCCCGTATAATCGAGCACGCCAAGAGTCAACAAACCGAACGTGCCAGTTTGAACCGTGACATCGGCTTTAAAGCGATGAAGTAATGGCTAATCATATAAATTGGTAATGGACAAAATTACAATTTTCGGATTCATTTCCGTAAGCCTCATGCTAATTTTCTACGCCCTTGAAGCGCGTGGACGAATTTTTATATTATTGTTCGCCGGCTCTTGCTTGATGGCTTCTGCCTACGGCTTTATGCAGGGTTCGTGGCCCTTTGGTATGGTCGAAATGATATGGTCCGGCGTCGCTTTAAGACGATGGTGGCTGAAACCATAGCACTTGGTTTCGATTTATGAGCAAGTCTTTACACCACTCATTTGCAAATCATTTGATTTGATGAGCGTGTTCTACGTGTTCTTGCCCAATTGTCCGCTAGCACTAACAACCAGTAAAGAACAAAAATAATTCCACGGCGTCTTATTATGATGATGTCTAGTTAGCGTGTCCCTACCAGCGGTGGCACCAATGGCTGTGCTCGTGTCTAATATAGGCGAAATAAAACATGGAAGTTCTTTCTGCGAGGCAGGCAGAGCCTTGATATGGCTGAGTCTGCCAAATGTCTATTTGCGTATGAGTTTCACCTTGATAAAATAAAGGTGCCTAGTCAACGAGCTCAATATAATGAATCGTGCTAAATCAACCAGGCAGGAATCCGAATCGAACGAGCTACTCTTGCTGGTTGTGGGAGAAGTGCTCGCGAAGCGGAGACTTCTTGCAAATATGAGTCAGCGAGAGCTGGCCGAACAGGCTCGCGTCAATCGAACTTATGTCAGTGATATAGAGCGCGGTCTCGGGAATGTCACGATCGTGCTGCTGGATAGAATATGCAACGCCCTGGGATGTTCGCCTAAGGTTTTACTGGATGAAGTGTATACGCTCTACAATACGCAACTTCGAAAACTGACAAGAAAAAGCAAAGCGAACAGTCGCTCTAGATGAGATGTTTTCAATAGAGCAATTATTTTTCTCTTTTGAATAACTGCAGAATACGCTTTATACCATCCCATAGAATGGAATCGTTAATGACGGCCGTTGTTGGGCCTACGCGCCTGCTTGCTTGCAATCTAATTTTCGATTCGTTGGGCCGCTGTGAACTCGGTGTGCCCATTCGAACATGAGATTGTTTCGGGCGTGGCGGCAAGGCCTTTATGCGATCGCTGGAAGAAGCGCGCATATCTTCTGCAATTATGGAACGATCGCTGGGAGTGAGCCCACCTGTAACAAGCGCTTCGGACGGCACTACAAAGTCGGGATGAATTTCATTGTAGATTCTGTACAATTCATAGCGCACCATGCGCGCTGAAGCCGGCCGGTTTTCAGGTGAGTGGCTGGTGAGCCGCTGAATGAGATCGTCAAGTGAACTGAGAACGGATTTGTTGATCTGTTTTGGTGCACTGGTGGTTAAGGCTTTCGGTCTTTGCCCGGTTAGGAGTTCACCAAGAGTGGCACCAAGCGCATAGAGATCGCTGCGCGTTTCCGGTCTGCCGAAATACTGTTCGGGCGGTGAGTAACCAGTGGTGACAACACGCGTTGCTTCCGTTTTCGGCGCGAAATCCCGAGCAATGCCGAAGTCTATAAATACGATTTGACCTTCCGGAGTCAGCATGAGGTTGCTTGGCTTGAGATCACGATAAATGACAGGCGGCGTGCAATCGTGCACATATTCAAGAATTTCGCAGCACTGGATACCTATTTCGGCAGTAGCTTCCGAACTGAAGGCACCATAGTTTTTGACGATTGCAGAAAGGTTTTTACCCGGTACATAATCCATCACCAGGAAATATTTGCCATCATCGGTGACGTGAAAATCGAACATGCGGACGATACCAGGATGGTCGAGCTTACTTAGCATGGCTGCTTCGCGTTTGAAGAGGCGAACCGCTTCTAAATAATCCGCACCTTCCGATTCTTTCAAAATCAGCTGTTTTACGACACAAAGTGTGCCGTCTCGGCTTCTGTCCTCGGCCAAATAGATAACGCCCATACCACCTTGTCCAAGTGGTTGACGAAATTTATAACGAGAAAACCAGTCGCCGCTAGATTGAGACAATGGTGCCTCCAGCACTCAATAGAGAACGATGGTAAAAGCAAGAGTATTGCTGCATAAATTCATACCCGGACACTTTTATTGCCAATCTGAACAGGGGCGTGCGCCCTGTGTATTGTGCACGATCAGGATAAATCATAAGTGAAAGTGGCACTTTTTCTGACAAGCATTACCATACAGGGTGCCAAACGACCTTCAAATCCAATACTGACAAGGCTTTCGAGATAAGCTTGACATACGTATGTATGGCGTGATAGTTTATAGTCCATTCTCCCCTCGAAACCGAACAATACAGAACTGGAGGAACAGTTTATGAGCCTTGCAAATATTTCCATCGTGGGGAATCTGGTTAAACCCCCAGAACAAATGCACTTTTCCAGTGGACGCGTTAAGACGACCCTGGTTGTTGCTGTTAACAGCTTCGGAAGACCCAATAGAGGCGGAGACTCCGCCGATTTCTATAAAGTAGAGACATGGGGTAAATTGGCGGAGCTGGCTGGACAGCATTTGGCGAAAGGCAATCAGGTTGCCGTATGCGGACGATTGATGTTTGATCGGTGGACAGATAGAGAAGGTAAACCGAGAGTGACACCAATCGTGGAAGCCAATCAACTTTCTCTCCCCACAAGGAATTTGAAGGTTGTGGAAGGCGAACCCGCTGGAGAAACAGACCGTGAAGCGTTAGGAAATCCGATCACCGGTACGTTGGTCGCCGATTCGGATTCAGATCTTTTCGCAGATACGGAAACACTCTCCGAGGCCGTTTAGGCAAAATCCTGATATACGAAGGGGCGCTTTGTTAGCGCCCTGCTGTCGAAGAAATTTTGGTGACATCTGTCCAGAGAAATGTGCTCGTAGGAACATGTCCCGTAGGCATGTGTCCCACAGCCATATGTTCCGCAGCCATATGTGTAGATCAGCCTGTGCTTGGATGATCCCTGACTAGATGCGCCCATACAGAATACGGATCGTGCGGCACTAACGCCCATCCGTAGGGTGGTTCTTGGAACCGCCCAGTTTATTCAGAATTTGGTGATGTTAAAGGGTAGGTGCCCCTTCGATTTCCCAAATGCAGAACGCCAGTGAGCAATTGCCTGCCCTTCTCCTCAGGCAGACATTTGCTCACCCAGGCGCTTTTTACGATCAATAGAAGGCACCATGTGTAGTGACAAACGGTTCCAAGTTGAGTATGGGATAATTCCCAATTATCTGCCAGCCGTCTGCCAAATTTAGATTCTATTCTGCTTGCTATCCCCGAGAGGTAGCGACATGGAAGGACCACATATTGAATGCAACGTATTTGCCGGTAAAGGTGCTCGAATTCATGCCGATAGCGGTTCTCGCATTGAAGCTGAGGATGGCTCTTTTGTAATCGCCGAGCAAGGATCTTTTGTTGAAGCACGATTGGGTGCACATATAATCGCTAAAAGGGGAGCCTACGTTAACGCCGAAGCGGGAGCGCATATCGATGCTTTGCCCGGCTGCTCAATCACGGCAGAGAGAGGATCGTTTGTTGATGCCAAACCAGGCACTAGAGTATGTGCTGACCGTAATTCACATGTGGTAGCGGAAGGGTCAAGTATCGTATTCGCGGAGCCAGGTAGCCACATTATCGCCAAGGCTGGTTCAACGATTGAAGTTTTTAAGACGGATCTTCCCAAAATTGATATTCAAAAAGAAAAAGGAGCCCATGTTAAAGTCATAGATTTGAAAGCTTTGAAGCTAGGGACTGAACTGGCTCGCGATTCCGAAGTGGCACCGGTCGCTAAGGTTAGGCGCAAGTAGTTTCTTGCAAACAACGCCCTAGAATTGCATTGGATTTGCACTTGTTATTTCGAGATTGACGTTCTTTATTGCGTGCAGAACTCGTTTTTCATTTTCTGCAAAAATCCAACCATTTCGACGGCTTTGTTTAATTTGAATTGGTGCGATTAAATTTTCGTCTTTACGACTCGAAAGTTGCTCGGGTTGGTCGTTTCTTCCATCACCGAAGGTATCCCCCATTTCCGGATAAGTGCCCCAGGAATCTCCCTTCACGCGGTATATCGGTTTCTTCCGCAAATAGACGTACCAGAACAGAAATCCGAGCAATGCGTATTCTAAAAATAGTCCGAAGTTAAGCATGATTACTTGCATCCCCTATTGCTGTTTGTTCTCCCCACCGGACGGGATGTGAAAAATGATGTTCCCAGCGTATTGCCGACCTGTGCGGTGGTGCCAGGTAACGGCCACTGCAGTGGTGCTAGTTAAAGACCTCTGCAGTTGTGCTAAATAAGATCTCTGCAGTGGTACTAAATGAAGTGCCAAATAGTTCAATATCCAATCATTTGAGCTTGATCGATGTCCGCTTGCGAACTCAACCGGATTGCAAAAAAACTGCAATAGCTGATAACGGCTTCAGGTCTTTCGGCGGTTTTGATCGTTCAATTGGTATGTAGAGTCGGCGTGAGTTTTAAGGCTCAGTACGCTGAACAGGAAACCCATGAAAACAGAACAGGATAAGCGCTTTATTGCTGAATCGGCCGTGTCATTTCTAGCGGCTTTGATTTGGGCATTTTTCGTTTGCAAATCAATGGCATTCGCCCAGGGAGCGGGGTCTCAGGCGCCTACCGGAGTGCAAGTGCCCACGGGACAGAGTTCACCATCGACCCGGCCAAGCCCTGCCCAGAAAACCATTGGCAAGCCACAGACGACACCCGTCCAACTTCCTTCTCCCGGATTGCCCGCCCAGAAAGCACCCGGCGTGATCAGAATTACTCCAGACAGTTCGTCTGAATCTGACTTAGGTTCGTCTGAAACTAACCATTTCAAAATTCCGCCGCCAGTTGACAGCAGCGGCAATGTCATAAAGAGAAATCCACCTCTACTATTGCGGTCCGATGATCCCACATCGGAGTTGGAAGAATCGCATGACCGAAACAGTGTTGTCAGCGTGGAGCAATTACGTTTACATTCCGCAGTGAGGGCAGATTCGTTCAAACCGATAAGACTTGAGGTTTCATATGACCAGGCAATTACGCTTGAGGAAGCGCTCAAGTATGCAATTGATAACAACCTTGCTGTAAAAATCTCAAGAGAAAATTTGAATTATCAAAATTACGTGCTCTACGGGCAGGTCGCAAATATGCTGCCGAACTTGACGATGGCGTATAACCTCACCCGCACGGATATTTTCAACGAGAAAATTACCTCCCTTGCAACCGTGTTCTTGACACGGGTTAGCTACCCTGTCTTTCAGGGGGGCAATGTTGTCCAGAGCATTCTCGGCCAGTACTATCGAGCCAAAGGTTGGCATCAGGCTTTTAAAGCAAGCATTTCCGACGAGTTGCTCGATCTTTACCAAAAATACAATGCTGTTTTACTAAATCGAGCATTGCTGCAAATTCGGGCGAAAGCAGTTGAAGTATCTCAAGAGCAATTGCATAGCAACACAAGTACATATCAATCCGGGACTGGCACGAGCCTTGCTGTAGCACAAGCAGTTGCGCAATTGGCCACTGACAAGCAAGCTCTTTTGCAGCAACAAGTGACCATGCGTAATTCAGCCCTTCAGCTCAATTTCAGCATGAACTTTCCGATGGCTGTAAACCTGGTGCCGGTAGAAGAGTTGATCATCGAGAAGTCACTCTTTCCAGCCAATGCCACTATGGATACATTGGTGAACCTTGCACTGCGCAATCGACCTGAATTACGCGAATACGAAGACTTTAAAGTAGCTGCTGCTCGGAACGTTTATGTTGCGGCAGCGCCACTATACCCGCAACTTTCGTTCTTCACTCAGTTTTCCTACACCGATACTGTTGCAAGAAGCACAGCTAAAGCAACTGACACCACTACTACTTCCAGCTCAGGTGCATCGGGAACAAGTACGGCTGGTGCCGGTGTATTCGGAGGGTTATTTCAGACTTATCAAGAAGGGCTCGCCCTGGTCTGGAGTTTGAATAATATGGGCCTCACGAGTGTGGCTAATATCTATGCTGCTCAATCATTGAACCGACAAGCTCAGGTTCAAGCCAATCAAGAACTGCAAACAGTTATACAGTCGATTCACACCGATTATTTGAATTGGCGTGCAGCAAGAGAGCAAATAGATAATGCTGCATTGGGCGTACGTGCATCAACACAAGAATTGCGTATTGCGCAATCTCGCCTGGACGCTGGTGTTGGCACCAATCTTGAAGTAATTCAAGGACAAAGAGATTTCATCAACTCACTCACTACGCAAGTACAAGCAATTGTGAATTCGAATTTGGCCCAGGCTCAGCTTTTACATGATACAGGACTGATTTCGTCCAATTCTCTTTTGCACGGTTATAAGGGCAATCTCCAATGAAGCATCGTTGGCAGATCGCAATATTCGTTTTTGCTGGACTCTGTTTGTATATTAATTGCTCGAGTGTTTGTGCTCAACAGAGTTTGCCACCCAGACAAGCGCCGTTACCTCAAACTAACAAGGCAACTAAAGAAGGGCAGCCACTACCCGCTAGCGTCCTTGAAACGCTTCCACCGATCAGTTTGCAAACTGAAATACCGCACGAACAAGCAAAGACGTTGAAACTCAATAATCTCTATTTGAGCAAGGCCGTAGAGATGAATACTTTTCCGGCACTACGAGAAGAGACAAAAACGGATCAGGTTATTACGCTTTCCGAAGCAATAGATTACGTGCTCGATCAAGGAATGCAAATAAAAATTTCTCGTGAGAGCATGAGGTATCAACACTATTTGACACTTGCCGGTGTGGCCGGTTTTGTCCCCAGCTTCCAAATGTCCTACAACGTGACGCATGCGAATGTTCCCAATTTGGCAACTACTTCCGTCGCACAAACATTTTTAACCGGTGTGAACTTCCCAGTATTTCAAGGTGGATCAATTCTTTATTCTCTGCTCGCTCAAAGATATAGAGAAAAGGCTTGGCGAGAAGCTTATAACAATACGGTAAGTGACGTATTTCTTGATGTTTACCAGAAATATATGAACCTCGTCTTGCAGCGTGTACTGCTGCAAACATATGCCAAGGCCGTTGAAGCAGACCAAGAACAACTGAAACTCGCAAATTTAAGGCGTGATATCGGTACTGGTACCAGATATGAGGCACTACAGGTAGAGGCCCTTCTTGCTTCTGATAAACAACTGCTTTTGCAACAAGCGGTCACAATGCGGACAGCTTCCCTTGTTCTTGCCCTTGCTTTGAATTATCCGCTTTCTATAAACCTGATTCCTGCCGAAGAAACGCTCACGGAAGCAAAAATGTTTGATGACAACGTGCAGCTTAGATCTTTATTGCAAGATGCAATGAAGTTCGGCAATATGAAGCAATATGAGTACTTTAGACTGGCCGCTTCAAAAATTATTCAGGCTCAAGCGGCATCACTTTACCCGACCGTTAATTTCTTTGTTCTGTATTCGATCAATAACGCTACGGTTAATCCGGTGGGGAATAATTTTGCACTGGGCGGAGCCGCCACATCTGCTATTGCCAGCTTCCTGGACAGCACGTTTGCCGGCCGTGTTAACAACAATGCTCTCGGTCAACAGTACACGTTCAGTCCGACAACTTCTACATCTACGCAAGGTGCCAACACTGGTCCTTCCGCCGTTCCTGCCGCTCAAGGGGGAACTCCGATCGCTTTAGTGCAATCAGGCTCTCTGGTTTCATCCGGTGCGGTAGCGCCATCTATCTTTGGTGGAGGAACAGGTTCCTCATCCGGTGCCAACGCTAATGGAAGTCTGCAGGCTCCGTCTGGTATTTTCCCCGGCTTTTTTAAAGAATTGCAATTAGGCTTTAGCTTAGTCTGGTCTTTGCCAAATATGGGCGGCACAAGTGTTGCCAGCATATATTCTTCAAGAACTCTGGCAAGACAGGCGCTGATGCAGTGCAATCAATCTCTCAGTGTTACAGCGCAGACTGTACGCAATGATTATTTGTCAGTGCTTTCGAATAGAGAAGCGATCGATTCGGCAGCCGCAGCAGCAGTTTCTAATAAACAAGCTCTGACTTATGCAAATGCAAGATTGATGAACGGTGTAAACACATTGCTCGACGTCATTCGAGCACAGCACGACTACATCACGTCGGTTGGAGCGCAAGCGCAAGCAATCGTGAACTCCAATGTTGCCCAGGCACAATTGCTACACGACATGGGAATGATTTCAGCGGAAACGCTTACTAAAGGCTATCATGCTGGAGCTTTCAAAAAGCCTCATCCGCTTGTTATTGGAAAATATACTATTCCTCGGCAGCCCTAATTGGTGGCTGGAGAAGAAGGAACCGATTTTGCATTTGGTGTAGATGAAGTTTCCGGTGCCTGAGCGCGCACAGTTGATTTCACCGCCGGTGGTGCGATTGCAGAAATGCTCGAAGTGTCTTTGGGTGAAAACAAAAGGCTTATGGGAACATCTAGTTTTGTGCCAGCAAGTTCCTCTTTCGTATTGAAATAAAGTATGCCGCTTACTTCCTGGTGCGTCCAAATAATGCGTCGGCCAAAGCGTGTAAATTCTATCTTACGGCGTACTTCATCGGCTCCGTATCTCTCTAAGATAGGTTTTTGAGAACGCCTTATATCCTGTATCGTTGGTAAGGCACCGATGCTTGCACCGGCAGGCGCAACTTTAGTGATCAGGTCTATAACATCCTGACTGAGTTTGTGTGGTGGGATAATCATGCGTTGAATGAACTCAACAGGTACACAAACAGTCTTAGTGTTTCCGATCATCACGCTTGCTTTGTCTCCATCAATAACTACGGGTTTGTTGCTGTTATTGGTGACCATTATTTGAAGCCCGCGTACTTTTTCGAAATCAATATCCGACTTTAGAATTTTTAGCTCGATCAAGCTTTGATTGATTCCTTCATATGGAACGTTTTTTTCAATCGTGCTCTTTTGAGGCGGCGCAACCAGAAGCATGTCCTGATTCATGGTTGCATCTTGAGGGACAGCCTGATTGTCCGTGGCATGTTGTGTAGTGTTGTCAGGCACTCCCGTTGTGGACGCACTTTGCCCGGGTTGCTTGATCTGGCCTTTCAAATTCAGGTTTTGAATATCATCTGCAAGCGCACTGAGCGGTGCAAATAGGAATACTGACATGATCGCCGCATGCGCGGAAACACTTTTAAACATTGGTCAAAGACACCAGCGCGGATGTGACTCTCTATTGTACTGTTCACCACTATGATTTAGATGAGACCAACCCAATCATCTTTGGCCGTTGCTCTCCATACGCCTCGAATAGCGTGAAAAATTCCTGCAGGTAATGGTCCTTTATCGACAATCTCAGCGTTCTCACGGCATCGTTCAACTTTGCGCGTGCCGACAATGACAGTGTGAACACCTGGCACAGTCATTGTGAACCGCATCGCTATGTCGGCTGCAGTCTCCCAATTTCCATTGATGAAATGGTAATTCAACTTTTTGAGGCGCTCCCAATAAGGGATGTAATAGTCATGGTCTGGTTTGGTTTCGTACCTGAACACAGCGTTGGCAATCGGTCGCTTCGCAATCACGCCCATCTGTCGCTCAACTGCTAATGGCAGCAATAAATCGATCGACTGTTGATCGGCGATGCTAACCGAAGTTTGCAAAACATCAAATGCGTCAGTTTTGATGGCATACTCAGCATCGAAGCCATCACCGCTGTATCCAATGAATCGAACCTTGCCAGATTGCTTGCATTGTTGCAGTGCTTCGATCGCTTCGCCTTTTTCCAATATCTCTTTGTCGCAGCTATGTAGTTGTATGAGATCGAGGTAGTCGGTTTGCAATTTTTTCAAACTGGCTTCGACCGAATCGACAATTTCTTCTTTCGTCCAACTCGGTTTCGAATTTTCTCCATGCCCACATTTTGAAAATAGATAGAAATTCTGCCGGTGCTTACCGAGTGTTTTTCCAAGAAGCTCTTCGCCATTGCCATAGCATTCTGCAGTATCAATTGTGTTTAATCCGGCATCAAATGCTCCTTGCAGAAGCTTTTCTAAATCACCGGTGGTAATACCATCAAAACCAATGCTTAAGCCTCCAAGGCCAAGCACGCTTACATCCAGTCCAGTTTTGCCGAAAGTACGCTTTTCCATTATTGAACTGCAGAATCAGCCGCCGCTTTATCATCGAAGAACATCGCGAAAGCAGTTAGCATTGCCGGTGTTGCATGTGAATTTGGATAACGCTTTTTCATAACTCCGAATCCGGATTTAATTCTTGGCCAGGACAAATCATTGTCTCTGGCAGAATACATTCCTAGATCCCAGGCGATGCGCGCATAGAGTAGATCACCGTCATCTTTAGATGGTTGCTTGTTTGCTTCTTCCTCTACGAACTGCTTTAGCTCGCCTTCTTTTCCATACCATTTATGTTCAAGCCAGTATGCTTTTTTCATTAAGGCATTGTAGTAGGTAGGATAACTGGCCATGCATTCAGAAATGAGGGCAAAGTATTCATCGCGCTTCCATGCTTGCCCCAACGCAATTGTTTGATTAGCGTCATACCAATCCGGCGTTTTGACACCAACGTCATGCAAAACATCGTCTGCCCGTTGAAGACGATCGGCCATCAACTTCCAGCCTTCTTTCGATACGGAATCGCCCCATCCAGTTCCACGCGCTTTCCAGGCGTATGAACCTAGAAGATTAGCCAGCGCGATTTTGGGAGTGGGTGATTTCGGGCTGTGCGCAATCCATTCTTCAAAATAATTGATTTTCTTTTGCCATTTCTCGTTGCTTTCGGCATCTTCGATACTGTCGAGAGCACGCATAAAAATGTCGATCAGCCATCTGCCGTTAGCCATAGGGACAGAATCTTTGCGCAAGTCCGCGGCATATTTGTCCATGCTATCGAAATCTTTAGCCTGCAAATCTTTTCGCGCTTTCATTTTTATGGCTTTATAGTCAGGTTCAGCCCAACGCAGGTACCAGACATATCTCTCTGTCAGGGTATACAAAGCATTTTCGTTTTTCGAATTCGTAACTTCTTTGATAAACAAATCGTTGGCAGTTTTGAATTTCTTCTCCAGAACTAAGTTTTCCAGCATGTAGCTTGCCAGGTCCAAATCATCCGTCTTATTTTTTTGAATATCGATAAGAGCTTTCATAAAATAGTCGTGAGCCTGTGAATAGTCGCCGTTGTCCATGTAGGCTAAACCGATGTTCCGATTCACAGCCACCTGGTAGTTAACATCCTTGTTTGCATCATTGTTTTGCTTTTGCAGGGATAAGAGGCTGTCTGGTTGGGGTGGTGGCATCAATCCTTCTTCATAAAGATAGTGCTGCATAAAAGTTTTTCT
>CAJCIF010000078.1 GCA_903970355.1 Actinomycetota bacterium | reverse complement strand
ATGCGTTTCAATCTTTCGATGAAGTAGAAAAAACCATCCGCATCCATTTTGCCAAGGTCACCGGTATGCAGCCAGGTACGACCATCGGCGTGAATACGGAGCGTTTTCTTGGTTTCTTCTTCGTTATCCAGATAGCCAAGCATAACATCCGGCCCGGAAAGACAAATCTCGCCTTCTTCACCAGGCGCCAAATCTTCTTCTGTATCCGGCTTGCATATTTTGGCCAACATATCGGGGAATGGAATGCCGATACTTCCCTCTCGATAATGCTCGATTGGCATGGCCATAACTGCGGTTACTGCTTCCGTCAACCCATAACCTTCCAGTAGTTTGACCTTGCCACCTTGCTTAGCGACAAATTCTTCAAACTTTTCTTTTACTGGGCGCGGCAATCGATCAGCTCCGCAAAAAGTGGCGTGCAGGCAAGAAAGATCTACATTCGCCAGATCAGAATTGCGAGTAAGGGCCGCATACATAGTAGGCACACCGACTAAAACATTGGGACGTTTCTTGCGTAAAAACTCGGCTACGACTTTTGCGCTAAACATAGGCACCATAATCGATTTTCCGCCGCTCATGAAAGAGGCGTTGAGACAAACGCCAAGGCCAAAGCCATGGAAAACCGGTAACACTGCCAGCACGGCGTGCCCCAGGCGCACTTCTCCCCATTCTATAGCCTGCATGCCTTCCGCAATGAAATTGCGATTCGAAAGCAGTATTCCTTTTGGTGTGCCGGTGGTGCCACCAGAAAACAGGATGGCAGCGGGATCATTTGTTTTGTTGTCAGCGCGTTCTACTTGCGGATAATCACCGCTCATCATTTCTTTCCACCAGCGCACCCGAGTGTCTTCCGGCACTTTTGCAATCGAACGCCCCTTTGCTACCCAGAACGCAATCTTTTTTACTAATGGCAGATAATCACTCATGCGAGCAACTATGAGCGTTTCGACTGGCTGCTTGGGACGTATATCTTTGAACCGGTCGTAAAACATATCCAGAGTAAGAGCCATTCGCGCGCCGCTAATATTTAGAAATTCTTCAATTTCGTGCGCAGTCGAAAGCGGATGAACGAAGGCTGGTATCGCGCCAAGTTTATTGGTTGCATAAAATGCGATAGCTGCCTGTGGAGCGGTGGGCAAAGCAATGAGGATGCGATCGCCTTTCTTCAAGCCGAGCGATGCAAACGCATTTGCACAAGTGTCAATCTGTTCAATAAAGCGTTTGTAGCTGGCTGTTGTGTCAAAAAAGTCCCAGGCAATGGCTTCCGGCTGTTTTTTTGAAATCTCCAGCAAAACCTCATATAACGTAGATTCGGGGTAAGACAAGTTCGCAGGAACCTTGCCATACCATTGCAGCCACGGAGGGGAGTCAGCCATCGAACCTCATTTTAAATGCGAGTAAATCGTACTCTAATCGGGCGGGAAGATGTACTTAATTTGGCTTTCAATAGCCGGGCTCTCATGATTTCACAAACTGTGCACAGGGGTACGCTAAACTCGATATATGGGATTCATCCCCATGGAGAACAGAATGGCAGGCAAAATAGTCCGAACGTATATTGCGTTGGCGATATCCAGTAGCTTTTGCTTTCAATCGGTTTTAGCAGCAACAGCGGATGTGGCAAAGAAGAAAGTTCTGCAGGGCAATATTCAGCAAAGCGAAATCATAGATAACCTCGAACGGCTTGGAATTAAGTGTGTTATCCATGATGGTGCTAATCCGGCTTTAGTGGTTCAAAACGTGCACCCCGGCACTGCTGCTTATTATAAGGGCGTAGCAGAAGGCGACGGCGTGCGCGGTTTAGTACAAGAGAACGACCATTTCAATCTCACTATTCAGCGGAACGGCAAGATATATCAAGTTTCACTCAAGCTATTGAACGGCGAATTGGACACAACCAAACTTGCTGCCGGAATACAGCACAATTCATTAAATGCCGGCACCGGCACCAAAACTCTCACTAGTGACGTGCAGAAAGATCAAATTTCCGGTGGTGTTGAAGAAGATCCAAATAAAAGGAAAGTGGAAAAGCTTGCTCAATACAGCATCGAAGTAATTATCGATATTTCCGGATCGATGGGACAAGAAGATGGCACGGATGGAATGTCCAAATTTGAATGGTGTCACAATCAAGTTCGCACTCTTGCGCAAAAGCTAGCGCCATTCAATCGAAAACTGACGATCACCACATTCAATCCTCATTTTCAAACCTATGAAGATTGCGAACCAGGCAAGCTGGAAGAAATATATTCAGAAACTCGTCCAAGCGGCGGCACGGATTTAGTAGATCCATTGCAAAGTCGTCTGGACAGGATAGCAAGTAAGTATGCCGGCACAAACGAAAGAGCATTGATAGTGGTGATTACGGATGGTATGCCTAACATTCCTTCAGACCCGAAGTTAGTGAACGATGCGATTATTAGATACACCCATCATATGGATAATCCGGAGAAAGTTAAAATCGCGTTTTTGCAAATCGGCGACACTTTTGAAGGCAAAGACTTTTGTATAGATCTTGACGATAATCTCGTCAACGAAGGCGCTAAATACGACATTGTTGACACCGAAACGTTTGATGAACTCAAGCAAGGCGGAATAGTAAATGCGCTCATTGACGCCCTGCTAGATAAGAGCTCATCCCATTTAGCCAGCATTCGCCGTTCCAAAACCGGCGGCAAAGCATCAGCAGCTCCTCTACACCTCTCCAAAGATGCCGAATCCAAATTGAAGCAGTTGCAAGACGAGCGCAGACAATTGGAAAAACAAATCTTCAGCAAATAGCATGTTAGGCAAAGACACCGTGATTTCTTCAGTAAGGGCATTAGTTCTTGTTTCCGTGGCAAGTTTTGCCATTGTTTCTTCTAATGCTAATGCTAGTGCAAGTCAACTGACAGACGAAGGAATGCGTTTATATAATGCCGGGCAATTTGAAAAGGCCGGATCTTATTTCGAAGCTGAAGTTAAGGCAAATCCGAAGAGCGCCAATGGTTATTACTTACTTGGAAATACATTCGTCAGGTTGAACCGTAGTGCTGAAGCCAAAAGCGCATACGATAAAGCAATTTTGCTCGATCCGAAAGGACCGGCTGGTCAATATAGCCGTCAAGCAAAAGAAGGCTTAACTGTGCCAGTGCAAAAACCAATTACGGCGTCTGGTCCACCCGACATGGATGCTCTTGATGCCAAGTCATCTGCAATGGCCGTTTCCAAACAAACCGGTGAAAACCAGAGGCGTTTGGAGGTTGAATGCCAAGCTAAGGTAGACGAAATTTCCAGAAATGCGGATGACAAGATCGCAACGTTGCAACGAGAAATGTCCGAACGATTAGCAGCAAACGGCTCGGCCATTTACGCAGGACGTTCTTTCCGAGTGAAAATCTATGATCCCGCTACGGAAAACGCAGCAGTGCGAGATGAGTACACACCCCAAATTAAGCAAATTCGGGATGATGCAGCGAAGCAAACGGATGCAGTGAAGGCACTTTATAAAGAACGTATAGCCGCCTATGAGAGTTCTGCGGTTACGATCGATCGTTCTTATGTCGGGCAGAATAGCGGAAAGGTGCGTTTGGTACCATCCGGCACCAGTCTCTACAACAGAAATTATCAAAGCGATGGTGAAGCCTCAGGCGATGCGGTGCCTGTTATGGCATCGCCCGCTAAGCGATTAGTAGATGTGACCGTAAAGTGAAAGATAGGAACTAGCAAAACCGCGCCTTGCCTATTAATATTGGGTTATCCACGGGAGAGTCGAAGAGATGTTGTGCCGAGCGAAGTCGCTTGTTATCAGTTTGATGACTTTAGCCCTTGTGCAAAATGGTGCCTCTGCTGGTCAACTCACCGATCTGGGAAGACAGTTATATGATGCCGGTCAATATGAGAAAGCGGGTGCGTATTTTGCTGCAGAGATTAAGGCGAACCCGAACGACCCTACCGCAAATTATCTATTGGGAAACGTCTTCGTTAAATTGAATCGCACCGCTGAAGCAATGGCCGCCTACCAGAAGGCAATTTCAATTGAGCCTAATGGAAATGTCGGCGTATACAGTCGTCAAGCTCTTGAATCTTTAAGTAACAGCGCGAAGGCTTTGCCAACAAGACTGCAAACGCCTGCTGTGACAGCAGAGTCAAAAACTGTAGAAGAAGCACCACCAGACGAAAACGTACAACGCATAAATGCTGAATGCGAAAAAATGATCAGTCAAATTGAGGAAAGTGCCGAACAAAGAATCCGTACGCTCCGAGCGGATATGAATGAACGAATAGCAGCAAATGGTGAAAAGAGAACGCTTAGTCTCGGTCCTGATGTAACAACAACCCGCTACGATCCAACTGCTGCAAACGAATCAATAAAAGAAGAAATGCAACCGCAAATCAAGTTTATCGAAGACGATGCGAAAAGACAGATAGCCGCAGTTAAAGCCGCATACAATGCGCGTCTGGCACCATATCAAAAGAAGCCTTGAGTTTAGGCCACCGTTGGCGATTTCCCCAGGAAAGACAGATTTTGCGGTAAAAACGCTTGCGCAGCAAATGAAGGGCAAGACGGAAAGTAGAAGTGCAAGTAAGTAGCCGTTAGATTCCGCAATTTGTATATGGGTTCACCTGCTTGGCCGTCACTGGTTCTTCTGGCGTAACCGGACGGCGTCAAATTGATAGTGCTTTCTGAATGATGGAATGTGTGTCCACGCACTTCACCTTTTGAAGAATCCCAAGACTGATAGCCCAAACCTTTCAAGCGATTGAGCATAAATGCTCGGCCGGATATCAAACCTAACATCTTTCCTTCATAACCATTTTTATCCGTCAAACTATCCAGCAGGTACAACATGCCACCACATTCCGCATAGATTGGACGATTCGCTTTAAAATGAGCAAGAATTGATTCTTTCATCGAGATGTTTTCTTCCAACTCTTGCAGATACATCTCCGGATATCCGCCGGGGAAGTAGAGGGAATCGCAGGCCGGAATGCCGCGATCTGCTATTGGAGAAAAGAAGACGAGCGAAGCTCCCATGCTATTGAGCAAGTCTAAATTGGCATGGTACAGAAAAGAGAAAGCGAGATCTCGTGCTACTCCAATGCGTATGCCGCGCAATGATGGTTCAATTTCAATTTCCGGTTCTGCTTTGAATTGAATAGAGCCTGGCATTGTGGCTAAATCAGTTGCCTTTATTGATTCAGCCAAACTGGCAAGACGATGATCAAGGTCGTGAATCTCTTTTGCCTGCATTAACCCGAGTTGTCTGGACGGTAAGGCGAATTGTTCTTTGCGTGGAATGAATCCGAAGTAGTTCAATCCTTTTGGTGTACCGTCAAGGAGCATTTCGGCATGCCGCGCGCTTGCGACATTGTTTGCCAAGACTCCTGCAAATGGCAAACTTAAACGAAAAGTCTTAAGCCCATGGGCTACGGCATTAAATGTCTGAGCCATGCTTGAAGCATCGATAACTGCCACGACCGGAATGTCAAACAATTGCGCCAGGTCTGCACTCGATGGCTTGCCGTCGAAGAGCCCCATCACGCCTTCTATTAATATCAAGTCTGCCGCCACTGCGGCCTCATAAAGAAGCTTTCTGCATTCGCTTTCTCCGGTCATCCATAAATCGAGTTGATAGACGGGATTGCCTGATGCCCGCTCCAAAATCATAGGATCCAGGAAGTCAGGACCAATTTTAAAGACACGAACGTGTTTTCCTGCCTGGCGATGCAGATACGCCAGAGCGGCTGTAATGGAAGTCTTGCCCTGCCCTGAGGAAGGAGCGGATATCAAAAGTGCTGGGCAAGATTTGGACGGCGGCATATTCAGTACCAGGTTGTATGAGTATACGTTCTTAACTTTTTCAACACAGTATCCCGGTTGAGATGGTAACCAAAGAAAACAAACTCGCCTTTAGTGCTTTTGTCTAGCCAACCGCTTTGAACACCATGTTCTTCCATAATATTCTCGAAGCGGCGGTCTGCTTCTTCCATTTGTGGCGATTCGCCGGCATGGTGATGTTTCGCATGTGCGTCCGGATGATGGTGTTCGATGTGGGGCCGTGGTTCCGGAGGAGCATGGTGATGTGGGTGATCGTGGTGGTGTTCGATTTCGTGATGCTGCTGATGCAGGTGATGATCATCTTTGTGAGTAACCAATTGTTTATGTGGTGTAGATTCCAGATAGAACACCTCAATGCGTTGGCGCATTCCTTGAAAAAGAAGTTGCTCGCCGCTTCCTTCCATTCGGGTTGTTCCTTTAATTCTTAGAACTGGTTCGTTTTCAGAAATTACCTGGAACGCCTCTTTTAAATGATCTGCTTCTTGCCAATCATTAGTGCGGACTGCAAATGAAATCCAGCCGGAATTTTCTTCAGGAACGTGTTGATCTAAAATGTTTTGATGTAAAAGAATGCTGGCAATGCCATCATCCAATTTGGCATCGTAGGCTAATTCCAAGAATCGAACTGTTGGGCAAAGTTTTTTTATTTGTTGTGCTGCTTCGTGCAATTTGTTATCCGGCAAATAATCGATCTTATTTAGAACTACCACATCAGCATATTCGAGTTGCCATAGAAAAATTTGTTGCAAGGATTCTTCCGTATCAGCTGAAGTGAACTTGCCGTCCAGAAAGAGAGGAGCTTCAACAATCAACAACGTAGCATCAACGAAGAAGTGAGAACGAAGTGCCGGAGCTTGCAGACGTTCCATAATTGGTGTCGGAACAGCTTGTTCGGAAGTTTCAATAATAATTCGATCGATGTCGCTTTTGTCTTTTAATGCTTCCATCGCACCTGCAAACTCGTTGTTTTGAGAGTAAGCGACGATGGTAATTCTTTGGTCTTTACCTTGTTTTATCAGATTCGATAAAATTGTCGTTTTCCCAGCTCCCGGGAGACCGGCAACAATTGTGATGGGAATGTTGATGCTCACTTCTTCTTCACCTTTTGAGGAGCTGCCACTAATGGAATGTCTTCAACAATGGCAATGGCAATTCCGTTGCTGCTTGTTTTTTCACGCAGTAATTTGCCGCGCGAGTTAGCCATTAACGCACAAGGCTCGCACACGCCTTCTATGCCCACGTTTTCCAGCACCCATGGAGATGGTTTGCCTACCCACACTCTTCCCGCCACATCATCCTTAGAAAACCAACGCAAAGGAATTTTGTTTGCGGTGCAAAATTCCACGAGCCCAGGTTCGTCTTTTTTTAAATCTATTGTTGCCAGTTCGCGTACTTCAGATAAGGGTCTGCCGTTGAGAACTTCCAAAAGTGCAGTTTTGATCTGTTCGCTTGTGATGCCCTTTTTGCAACCGATTCCAACCACCAGCGGTTTCAAAATGTCTGATGATGTAGTGATCACTGGATTGGCACTAAGACAGTTTGCGACAGCATAAGCCAATTCGTTGGCACCACCTTCTTGTCCACCGGAAAGCGAAATCACATTGCGGCCGGCTTCATCTAGAACCACCACAGCAGGGTCCGTCGATTTATCGTGCAATAACCCATCGACGAACCTGACGGCTATACCGCACGCCATAATTAAAATCCAAGCTTCCTGGTCGGTGAAGACAGATTGAAAGTAGCCTTTGTGGCTATCTGTCACTGTCCAGGGTCTGTAGACTGAGCCGCCTAGAGCTTGGGAAAGTTTATTGCCAACTTCCACTGCTTCTTGCCTAACCAGCCAGATACCGATTTTCTTTTTCACAAAGGGTCCGCTCCAGACATCTGATTTTATTAGATTGGATTCATATCGGCGTTTTTAGAGGCATTAGAAGTGGTGCCTGGAACCGTATTTGTATGGCACTGCATGATATTATCCTGCTACCGCGGAATGTTAGTGCCACATGGAAACAGCGCTTTTTTTGCTTTTAGCTGTGGTGTTGGATCGGTGCTTCGGCGAGCCACGAAGTTTCCATTCTCTTGTTGGATTTGGAAAGTTGGCGCGCAATGATGGCATTATAACTCGCTTAAATAGAATTGGTGTTAGTGGAAGAGCTTATGGATTGGCTACTGCACCATATATGGTGCTAATTCTTCTCGCTCACGCTCATGCTAGGAGATGCCTGGCATATGCTTGACCATAGCAGCAGATTGAGATTGGCAGCAATCAAGTACGGAAGGCCACTTGAGCAATGGCTGGATCTATCCAGTGGCATTAGTCCAAACAATTATCCGGTGCCGGAAATTCCTCCCGAAGTTTGGCGGCGGTTGCCGGAAGAGGCGGATGGTTTGGAGGAAACGGCCAGACTTTATTACGGCGCTTATGACTTGCTCGCAATAGCTGGTTCTCAAGCGGCGATTCAAACTTTACCGAAGCTGCGGCCTCATAGTCGAGTGGCTTTGCTTTCTCTTGCTTATAACGAGCATGCCTACGCCTGGAAAAGAGAAGGACATGAAGTGCTCGTGCTGAGCGAAAAGTCACTCATTGAGCAACGCCCGGATGTCGATGTTTTAGTTGTCTGCAATCCCAACAACCCAACCGGTTTTATTGCCAGGCCTGAAGTCCTTCTGGCATGGCTTAGAGAGTTGGTGCAAAAGGGTGGCTGGCTAGTGATTGATGAAGCCTTCATGGACAGCACCCCGGAACTAAGCATGGCTGGGCTGACGGGCATTAACGGCCTGGTTGTGCTGCGCACGATCGGCAAGTTCTTTGGTTTGGCAGGTGTGCGTGCCGGCTTTGTTTTGGCATGGCGCGAACTGATAGAACAGATGAAAGACAAGTTGGGACCATGGACAGTAAATGGACCGGCGCGTTATGTGGTAAACGAGGCCCTTGCCGATGTTGATTGGCAAAACGAACAGTCGGCCAGACTGAGAGCTAAGTCGCAGCGACTCGAAATTTTGCTCAAAGCATACGGATTGGAACCAAAAGGAGCGACTCATTATTTCGTTTGGGTTCCGCATCCAAGAGCGAAAGAGATTTTTGAGGGGCTATGTCAATGCGCGGTACTGACCCGTTTGTTCGACCATGTTCCAAGTTTGCGGTTTGGATTACCGGCAACGGAAGATGATTGGCAGCAACTCGAAAGTGCTCTGTCCAGAGTTAATGAAACCGTCATTTCAACAGCGGTGCGGTCCCCCATTCTCATAACTGAAAACGT
>CAJCIF010000077.1 GCA_903970355.1 Actinomycetota bacterium | reverse complement strand
ATCTAGTATCTGATGTCTTCAACGACCTCCAGTTGGAATTCGTCTCCTCTTTTTAAAATTACAGAGTCACAAAGTCTGTGACCAAAAACAAGTCAGAGATATGTACGATAGCCCAAGCGTTCTGCGATTGCTTTGTCCTGCTTTGCCTCTTATGCCTACTAGTTGGACCGTGACCGGAATATGGGATTGATTGGAAAAGCGTAGTTCGAGCATACATTGACCGTCGTTACCGGTATCGTAAAGACCGGATATCTCCATCCATCGAAGGAACGGGAGGGCTCGCCTGCGGGAGCTCCGGTCGCAGTTGTCTCCGCAAAGCACACACAACCAGACAAAATCAGTATGAGTAACTTTGTTCTGTGAGCCATCTCGATTTTTACAACCTCATAAACTGGCTTACCGGAACGTGTTAATGATTATGAGAAGGAAAGCTTGCGTTCAGCTGGCAACTTTCTTCCTCCGGCGAGGAGAAAGATTTATGCGAAGAGTATGGAAAATGACTGCTAGATTGTCCATTGTGGGATTGCCTTTCTCAGATAGCATGCGATGAACACTTTTGGGGTTCTTGCCCATCATCGGCGCGAGTGCTTCAAAGCCAATCGTTGCATTAACAAGATCGCGAAGGATGAGACGAGCCGCTTCGGGTTCGCCGTTTAAGAGGGCATCGAGAGCTTCTTGCAAAAGGGCGCTACCAAATTCTGGATCCTTCTTGACGCGTTCGAGAATAGTTTCTTTGAAGTCGCGCGTAAGTGCCATTTCTCTCCGTCATTGCGAATGTATTCTTGGACCTTCACTGATCAATAGCCTTGGTTTTAACTATTCAGTTCAGTTTTTCCAAGAAAGCTTTGACTGCTGCTAGATATTCGTCTTTGCTGTTTCGAAAAATGTCATTGTGTCCGACGTTTGGTAAGCGAACAAAAGTTTTGGGTTCGTCTGCCTGTGCAAATAATTCTTCTGATTCGCTTATTGGGATGAGAGTGTCCTTGGTTCCATGAAGAATGAGTAATGGTGGATGAGGTTTTTTCAGCACCGCTTCGTTATCCAGATGTTGCCGTGGCAATGCGAAGGTTGGCATATATTTGACGAACGCGCTTTTTTGCCGAGCAATTTTGAGCAACGAAGTAAACGGTGAAGTGAGAATGATGGCATCGGCTTTTCTCAAGGTAGAAAGTTGGCACGTTACGCCTGTTCCAAGCGATACTCCAAGAAGAATCTTTTTCCTATTGCCGGCAAGTGATTTGGCCATGTAATCGAATGCGGCCCGTGCGTCGTCGACTATGCGGTGCAATGAAGGGCTACCCTCGCTTTCGCCATAACCTTCGTAGTCATAGAGTAGAACTGATGCGTTGCATTGCAGCAAAATTTCAGCGAGTTTCGTAAGGTAACCCATGTTACCGCCAATGCCTTCGCTCACCAAAACAATTTTGTCGCTATTTGGCTGGTCGTAGTACCACCCATGGAGATGCTCACCGCCACTGGTCGTAAAAGAGACACTCTTCGTTGCAATGCCGTCCAGTTCTTCCGGCACAGATCTGTATTCTTTGCGTGGTTCGAACAATATCTTGTCGTAAACACTACGGCCTTGAGCAACTGTTCCGTTTAAACACAGCTCAACCATAATCAAGGCTGTGATTGCTTTTGCCGTAAGAGTCGCAAGAGTGCCTATTTTCGTTGAATTACCGTGTATCGCCATTACTTGAGTATGCCATAATCATTTGTGGTGCGAGCGAAGTTTTGCAAAAAGTGGTTCATTTATCACTTAAATTCACAACGGAGAGCAACGCATGAGAAGAGAGAAGGCTTTTAGCAAAGACGGCTTCTACATGTTTGTGCTCGAAGCAAATATTATGCTGCACAGAAACGTCTCGCAGTATGGCAGGGAAGTCTTGTCCGAATGGCTGTCACAACGGAAAATCGACCAGCCTGTTAAATTGCTCGATCTAGCTTGTGGGGGCTCTCCGGTATCTGTTTCAGCCATGATGGAAGGTTGTTCGGAATATGAATTTCGCTATACCGGCATTGATATAAATCCAGATCAAATTGCAGCAGCGAACGAGTTTCCTTTTCCAAAGAATGTTGTTCGAGTTGACTTGATTGAAGGTAACGCATGGGAACTCGCAAATCTCAAAGATCGTTTTGATGTTATTTTCACTGGCATGAATTTGCATCATGGCACGCCAGAGGAAATCAATTGCCTGTTTTCGCAGTGCAAAGAAAGACTTATTGAGGGCGGACTTTTTATCAATCACGATTTTTACAGGCCCTCTGGTACGTCATATTTGCGAAGACCGCAGGTCAATCCGCTCGATTCAAATGAATCTTTTGCGATGATATCGGAAGAAACGTTGAAAGCTTTTCCGAGTCTCAAGAGGCATATTGAAGAATCGCAGATTTGTTCAAACGAAAATTGGAAGAGTGATTTTCTTGAGATTTATCAAAGTGTACTTCGCCACAACGGAGGAGACGAAGATGGCATTCAGGAAGTTGTCGCGCACGTGAGTGGGCGAGACTATCCGCTCTCTGTTGAAGAAGTGAGCAGTGTAGCGGAGCTATCGGGGTTCGATCTAAAGCATGTTGATTTGCATGCTGTGACTGAACCATTGGGCTCGTTCTTTTGTCTGGTTGCTGGAACGAGTAAACCTATTTAGGACGTGTGAGCAGATTCGTGAGATCGCCTTCGGCATCGTAATCGATAGCAATACGATGGCCAACTGCTTTTCGAAAATCCAATATTTTGAGATCGACGTATTTCAACTTCGGATGATTGTAGCTTTCGAAGTAGTAACGCAGATTGTCGTGATCTTGGACAACCGTCCACTGCGTGTACATTCCTTCCGCAATGGCACCACGTGGAACTTCGACATTGTGCAATATGTGCAAAACTGCATTCACGCCATCCTGAGCGGATTTCACTGGTGTGAGATATTTTGCTAGAAATGCTGTTTTGACAAAACGGCTTCCGGGCGTGTAATCACCTGGTAATCCGAGGGCTCCTGAACCATTAACGAATTGACCCTCTAAAACATCGTCTTTGCGATTAACCGGTGTCAGGTACGTGTATCTTTTGAAACTCGTTACTTGCTGTTCGTAATCCGGCTGATTCGTAAGGACATTGATTTCCGATGCATCATCGAAGAATCTCGGTTTGCCACCTTTCAATTCAATAACAACGCTCTTGCCGGTTTTATCTGTCACTATCCAGTGAAGTTCGACCCTCAGTTTGCGTTTTGGATCTGTCATTCCAAAGATACTGAGCTTCTTCACCAGCTCTTTTGCCTCTGCAACCGTTGCTGCATTCTCGAGAAGATATTCGCTTAGTGTGGGCGATGCTATAGCGCTGGTGCCAGAGATAACTGTTTGCGCCGGTTCGGCACCAAACTGCCAGAGAGCTGAGACAGATAAACCAGCCGCGTTCAGTCCGTCCGGATAGCAAGGCATTTCGCAAACACCAACCAATACCGATGCATATTTCACTTTCCAGGTGAGCGGTTTTACCTTGGCATCCGTTGCAACGAGAAGTTCGTCTTTCACGTCGGTGTCATGAGCTTTGGCAATGAGGTTTCCTTCTGTTTCAATGGCAAAATCCATCGTTCGTCCGGAGACAACAGTGCGATCACCATTGTGAATAACAACGTCTGTGCAAGCGATGCCACGAGCAGTGGTGAGAGCAAATGCTGCGCAAAAAGCAAAAAAACTGTACTTATTGAAAACTGCCATATTTCCCTTTTCTGGAACGCTTTGTCCACTTAATATACAGCAGGCTTCAACGTGTGCTTTTTATCTCATTTTCATGTTCTGGATATTGGCACGTGCACTTTGCTGCGTAGAGATTCACTTGCAGCTACGGCACTTGCACCAGCAAGCGCGCTTTGCC
The DNA here is from genome assembly GCA_903970355.1 of Actinomycetota bacterium. GTDB lineage: Bacteria > Cyanobacteriota > Vampirovibrionia > Obscuribacterales > Obscuribacteraceae > CAJCIF01. The sequence goes on along the minus strand of CAJCIF010000077.1, from coordinate 1,559 downwards.
AACCCTGATATTCTGCTTCGCGATCTTTCTGCGGTTTATGAGTCGCGCCGCATTCCCAGCCATTCTCGAAATCTGATTTGGTTATTAGTCCTTGCGTTATTCCAGCCAGGGCACCTACGCCCCATGCCGTTGCTTCCACTTGTTGCGCTCTTTTTACGGGAATCTTCAAAAGGTCCGATTGAAACTCCAGCAAGAACGTATTCTTGGTGGCACCACCGTCTACTCGCAATTCAGTTATTTTTAAATGTGAGTTTCCAATTTCATCTGCAATGTCGCGAATTTGGTAGGCCATGGATTCAATTGCAGCCCTAACAAGATGTGCTTGGCCGCTGCCTCTCGTTAAGCCGGTTATTGTGCCGCGAATACTGGAGTCCCACCAGGGAGAACCCATGCCAACGAATGCAGGTACAAAATACACGCCCTCGTTGCTTTTGATAGAGCGCGCCAAACCTTCGGCTTCATCGCTGGAAGAAATAATGCCAAGGCTATCTCTCAACCACTGAATGGCGGCACCGGCAATGAACGTCGCTCCTTCCAGGGCATAAACCGGCTTTTCTCCAGTTAATTGCCATCCGATTGTGGTGAGAAGTCCATGCACATCTTGCGGAGTATGTCCTATATTGCCGAGAATGAAACTGCCTGTTCCATAAGTGCATTTGAACATGCCAGGGTCAAAGCAAGCTTGTCCATACATTGCTGCCTGCTGATCACCTAAAACGGCTAGGATAGGTGCTCGGAATCCAACTAGATCTTTATTCGTATGACCAAACAGAGCGTTAGATGGAACGACTTTCGGCATCAAATGCAATGGCACTCCAACCAAATCTAGCAGTTCATCATCCCAGTTGAGATCATTGATGTTGAACAACATTGTGCGAGAGGCATTGCTTGGATCCGTCACATGATTGTTATCTTCTGAAAGCTTTGCGATGAGCCAGCTATCAATGGTGCCGAATGCTAATTCATTCAATTGATCTTTGCTGGTTACGTTGTCCAAAAGCCATTTGATCTTCGGACCTGAAAAGTAGGCGTCTGGAATTAACCCTGTTTTTTGCTTGAACAAATCCGCTGAGCTTTTCTTCAATTTTTCAGCATGTTCTTGGGTGCGTCTGCATTGCCAGACAATAGCGCGATGAATTGGTTTAAGAGAATTTCGTTTCCACAAAACTGTCGTTTCGCGCTGATTCGTAATTCCTACGCACTTTATTGCGTCACCCTTCACACCTGAGGCTGACACTGCATCTTTAATGCACTGAACCTGCGTTTCGAGAATCTCATCCGCATCATGTTCCACCCAGCCTGGTTGAGGGAAATGCTGAGTGAACTCCTTTTGTCCTAAACCCAGTACTTTGCCGGCTTTGTCGAAAACAATAGCTCGGCAGCTGGTTGTGCCCTGGTCAATACTGACAATGCAACCGTCCATTTGGCAACTCTCCAATCATCTAGATGGGAAAGCATATGGATTCGATTCGGTCTGGTCAAGCACGCGATATACTTAATTTGTAGCGCTAGAATGTTTAGAGCAAGAAGGTTCGGGAAATGATGAATTCAATTGAAAA
>CAJCIF010000076.1 GCA_903970355.1 Actinomycetota bacterium | reverse complement strand
GTTACGTTATGAACGTTGAGGTTGCATTGACTACAAAATCGAGTGCTTTCGCCTTCCTCCCATTCACCGAGGTCGACGCTGCATGGTGTTGTGATAGTAATTTTCATGAGGCACCGTTATACCGTCTTCTAAGAATGGCACTGTTTAGAATCTAGCGCTATTCCGTAATGATGGGAATAGGAAAAACCACACTGCAATTAGCAAATCAGCAATCATCCGGCAGGGTCCACACTGGAGAACAGTTGATTAAGTGTTTCTAGCACGTGCATCTTTAGTTCCCATTAGGTTAAGGTCTCATTATTTGCCTGGATAATGCCGCATCGAAGGACGAAGCTAGCACGACAAGATTATGTATAACCTTCTCAGGGTATGTGTGACGATCGCAGTTTCGACGGCGCTACTTCTTGCTGGGAGTCCTGCTCAGGCAAACGCAGGACTGCCAATGTTATTCCTAGTGTGGCCAGCTATGTGGGCACTCTTAGTCCCCATCATTCTTTTGGAAGCACTCGTCGCGACGAGAATCCTGCACATTGGTTTTCTTCAAGCCACTCAAATAGCAGGTGTCGCGAATGTCTTGTCCACGTTTGTTGGCATTCCTATTACCTGGATTCTGCTTCTGATTGTTGAGATGAATGTAGGCAAAGGTGGTGGAGTTTATGGACTGGATCGGCTCCCAGGAAAGATCTTGTCGGTGACACTACAAAGTCCTTGGCTGCTTCCATATAAAGAGAAATGGATCATACCTGCAGCAGAATTGTTTCTATGCATTCCCTTCTTCTTCATGTCTGTCTTGACTGAATTCATTTCCGCAAAATGGTTTGTACAAGGAAAACTCCCAATTCAATCACTACTTGATTGGGCGTGGCTAGCCAATGCATTATCCTACTCAATCATCGCTGGAATTGTCGTCTACATGCTGCTTAGAGCGCTCGATCCCCGAGTTTCTAATAAAAAATATACAGCAGGTGAACAGCCATGGTTTATGCCACTGGGAGTCCAATTATTTTTGATGAAAGTAGTTTCGTGTGGAGTAGCAATCGCCTCTTTCGTTGCTCGCCGTCCGACGATGACAAAGCCGAAGAAACTAGAGAAGAAAAGTATTGATTGATCCGCCCCAGCAACCCATGCGTTTTTGGAATCATTTTGCACGATTCAAATCAGGTAAAATTGAACAGCCTTCCGTTTACCTCATCAAACAATCTATGGAGCGGATGATCCCGGACCACGTTGTTGCAGAACTGCTACCGCGCGCAGCAGAATGGGCGCAGGGGCAGGAGCAGTTTCTGCTCCGCAACGCAGCGAGCCTGATCCTAAGGCCGAAGCTAAAAGAAATCGCGCTTCGTGCCGGCATCGCGCGGACCGTTTCGGGCCGCATCCTCGGCGTACCCGCAATACCTCTGCCCGAAGAAGCCGATCTCAGGAAGACAGCTATAGCCTACGGTCTCATCACACCAGGCACGATCGGACTGACGTTGGGCCATGGCATTTTCATCCGGCAGGACTGTCTCGCTGATGCGAAACTCATAGCGCACGAGCTCAAGCACGTTGCACAATATGAGCGTCTTGGCAGCATTCCAGCCTTTTTGCAGCAATACCTTTCAGAAGTGAGCCAGCATGGCTACCCATCCGCGCCAATGGAACTGGAGGCTATCGCCTTCGCAGAAAGTGAATTTCCAAACTGAAATTTCTCGCTCCAGAAACTTTCCTTTTTGTTTGTTCCATGTTTGAACTGCGATAGACAAAAACGTGACTGTTAGTCCAAGCTATTTCTGATACTAATTCTTATGTTTGGTTCCTGCGCAAAAGCGCGTCATAGCGTTCTCTGCTGGTCTCATTGGAGAGAATCTCCCAAGCTGCTTTCACATATTTATACTTGTAAGGATCGCCTGTATTCTCGTTGGACGGTTCGTACTTCGCAAGGAGAAAATCGTGAGCGAGTCGTATCATCGCAACTTCGGCTTCAGGATCGACTTGCAACAGTTTATATAGGTTCGGTTCTTCATTAATCGGCAATGAATACTCCTTTGGGTTGAACAAACTCCAACGATACTCCAAGCTCCGTAAGTTCTACAAGAGGGAATATTTGACAGACTTGATGCATGACTTTCTCGGACGCTTAAAATAATTTGTCCTCTAAACGGCATCTTTCATTAACACTTTTAGTGTTTCAATGGACCGTTAGAGCAAGAAGCTAACATGGTGGCAATTCCTCAAAACAAATTCACGTAAGATTCACCTTGACCCAGATGCTGCCGCAAGATAGTAGACGCGGTTTATTGCGCTGCAGGACAATCAATACAGCCCGTTGCGGGTGTTTCTTTCGACCGGTGAACACCCAAATCAACTAGTTCGTTGAGAAATTAACTGACGTAGCCAGGTTATTGTATTTCGAGAGAATTAGCGCAACTCGATCGAGATATTTTTGAGCACCTTTTCCGTTGAGGTGCACGCTATCATAAAAGTCGCTTTTAGCGAAGAGTTCTGGTTTGTCTAAATTTACAAAATTTCCACCGTAACGTCTGGTGATGCCATCAATGTGTGCCAGATATTTCGCGTAAATATCGGGCGGTATCAGATTTCGATTTTCATTGGTGACAGGCGAGTTGCACGCAACAAGCTTTACGCCGTGCGAACTGCAAAACTCACAAAGTCTTTCATAAAAGTCGAGCTGCTGAGGCAGCATGCCGCGTTTGATGTTCTTGTAATGGGCTAGATAGTGATGCAAGTTGTCTACAAAAATTGGATGCTTCTCGTCATAGGGTGTCATCATTTGTTCGTTAGGTCCAAAATCCTCTGGCAAATCCAGCTCAGCGATTTTACGAACAGATGGAGGTGTAGTAACATCGGTAAAAGTTTCGGGCAGAAATTTTTCAAGCACGGATTGGCCAACACGTTGCTGCCAACTGGTTATTTCCCATTTGTGGCCGTATGAAGAAATAGCTTGCCGACACAAGTAGTCGGCTGTTTCCCAGATTGAACTGCGGCACGAAAATTCAAAGTCGCGTGTTCCTCCCAGCTTCGCCATGGTTTTGTAGATGGCTGTGTTGGCCGGGTCACCGAATGTGGCATCATAAAAATTACGCGGGTTTACTGCAATAAAAATCGCCTTCGGCAACTTGCCTCTGGTAAGCAGTGTATTGGCTAAGAAATAGGAGTCTGAGGGCATCTCTCCCCCAATCGACAGGCAAAAGGTTGTCTTATAAGGACTGTCGAATTCCTTCAATTTCGATTCTAGATATTCGCTGTTGTGCTTCAGTAACTGACTCTGAGGCTTCTTGAAATAAGTTGCTTCGGCTGCATAGAGAGCCGTGTTTATATCGGATGCCCCAAGCAAAACTACATCTGGCGCGTTGTCCCTGCGAAGAAAATCTTGCGCTGACCACCAGGCACGACTTCGATATGGAACATCAAAGTTCAGGTTGGAGTTTGTTTTATCGTGAATAAAAAAGCCGGCTCTTAAAACTAGATCCGCTGCAACAACCAACAAGAGTATAAGAAGAGCTTCGCTTTTGCGGGACTCCTTCAAAATATGCAGCAGTTGTTGTATGCGAGACAAGCTCTTACCTGATTAGAATTGGAAATAAATGAATCGTGGCGAATTGTCGGGCGAAAACGCCAGAAGTATCAAGGCGAGGCATGCAGCATAGGATGCTCTCGTCAGGCGCGGCAGCTTGTCGATGGCAACTGTCTGCTGAAATCTTTGTACTAAAACTTGCCCTGCCAAAATCATGGGAAGCAATACAAAAATGCTTGGGAAAATAAACGGATAATTGGCAGCTACAAGAGTACTGATACCACTTACGGCACTATCCAGGAAGAACATTTTCTTCAAAATCGACAAACCAACAGCTGTGTTCTCGGCTCGAAAAATCGCCATTCCAATAGTTGTAACTGTAAAGGTAAGGAGAATTGAAAACACTTGACCGGGTTTTGTATCAAGGAAATTCAACCAGGGATTAGACATGCGATAGAGTCTGAATTCACGGTGAATAGCAAGCAGCAAACCTTGATATGCTCCCCAGATAACATAATGGAATTCGGCTCCATGCCATAGTCCAGCCAGTGTCATCGTGATGAGCAAATTGCGCGATGCTTTCAATCTGCTCGTTGTCATTCCTAGTGGAATGTATATGTAGTTTCTTAGCCAAACACCCAACGTAATGTGCCAACGCTGCCAAAAGTCGGCAATGCTGCCAGCCAAAAATGGAAAATTGAAGTTGGCTGGAACCTTGTAACCAAGCAGCTTCGCTGAGCCTCTCGCAATGTCTGCATAGCCACTGAAGTCGAAATAAATTTGGAAATCGAAAGCAAGGGCAAACAGCCACATATCAATTCCGGTAAAAATATGCGGGTTGGAAAAGCCGCTTTTAACGAAGATTTCGAGGTTGTCTGCCAGCAAAACTTTCTTGAACAAGCCTTGCAATATCAGGTACATACCTTCATCAAATTCCGGCCAGGAAAATGTTTTTTCAATCTTTAATTGCGGCACGAAATCTTGAAAGCGCTTGATCGGACCAGCTATTTGGGTGGGGAAAAACGCCGGAAAGAGGGCAAAGGACATAAAGTCTTCCACCGCTTCTTTGCCTCGATAAACTTCAACCACATAATGGATAAATTCAAAAACAAAGAAAGAAATACCGAGCGGCAAGATGATGTTTACCGGCGCTTTGGCAATTTCGCCGAACCATGGTTTGAGCGCTGAGCGCAAAATATCTTCAAAGAAATAGAAGTACTTGAAATAGGCAAGAGTGGCGAGATTGACTGTGACTGCTCCCCACATCCATGCTTTCTTGTGGGCTTCAGAACGCCATATCTTGAGACCCAGCCAGTAGTTAACTACGGTGAGGCCAATAATGAGGAGCAGATAAGCTGGGCGCCATGCCGCATAGAAAACATAACTGGCGATAAGAAGAAGCGGAATGCGCCAGCGATGAGGACTTGCCCAGAACAGCACGACAACCACAGGCAAGAAAAGTAGATACTTGAGGGAATTAAAGAGCAAACAGAATCCTCATGGGGCGCGGCTCATGAATTGTCAATAATATCTTGACGGCACGCCACGGTCCTTAAGCGTTATTTATTGCGTATAAGCGATAGATTCGAAGAAGCCACTCCTGCCAGATGTTAAGATGCTTCTTTCCAGTCGTTTCCGGTCGTAAAGTGACCCGGCGATTGGGCGTGTATGGAGAAACACATGACAACAGCAACTTCTGAACAGGTCCAACAGGCAGTTACCAAATACTTATCTGGTCATTTTCGCGTCAACTTTGGGGATGCCGTTAACGAAAAAACAGACCTCTTTCAGGAAGGGCTGATTGATTCTTTCGGTTTTATTGAGCTCGTCGCCTTCTTGGAAAAAACTTTTGGCATCAAGTTTGAAGAGAAGGAATTCACAACCAACAGTTTGAATACCGTCGCCAATATCGTTGCTACCGTGCAAAGAAAAACATCTGCATAGTGACCGCAAATAAAACAGCATTGCTTTTTCCAGGACAAGGCGCACAGTGTGCGGCCATGATCGATGCACTTAGATCATTGCCGGGCTTTGAAGAAGGGCATGAAGTAGTTTGCTCGAAATTGGATTTCGATCCAATCGAACATATCCAAACGAAAGATCCCAATGCAATTAATGCGAACGTTGTAAGTTCGGCATTGACTGTCCTGGCAAGCGTGCTAGCGCTTGAGCAGTTTCGGGAAGCAAATCCGTTCCATCAAGCGGTATTTTCGGGCTACAGCGTCGGGCAATGGACAGCGCTTTACGCTGCACATGTAGTGTCTTTTGAAAAGCTTATCGAGATAGTTGCGCATCGCGCCACCTTAATGGATAAGTGCAGCGCCAAAAGACCAGGAGCCATGCTTGCTGTTATTGGTGTTGCGCCTGAACCACTAATAGAACTTTGCGCCGAACTTTCTTCTGCCAACAAAGTAGTCGCCATAAGCAACTACAACAGTTATGGTCAGTACACCCTCTCTGGAGATGTCGCATTAATCGATATTGCACATGACTCGATCACTAAATTGTCTCCCAAAAAATTGGCACGCGTACCAGTGGCGGGTGCCTGGCACAGCTCTATTTTGGATGAAGCGGCATCTGAATTTGAGGAATATCTGCGAACGTGCAGTTTGAATCCACCGGACTATCAGGTAATTGACAATGTTACCGGTGACTATCTCAACTCCGATCCAGAATTGATGATTGAGACGCTCGCCAAACATATCAGCCATCCCGTGCACTGGCATAAAGGCATGCTTCGCCTTATTGCTGATGGTGTAACCGAATGCATTGAGATCGGTTATGGAAACACTCTTACGAAGTTCGGAATGTTTATCGATCGCTCTGTAGATCATCGAGCTTTTTTTGCGTGCGCGGTAACAGCGTAATCAAAGAGGAAATATTATGGCAAACATAATCGAAACTTATTCAAAGCTGGCCTCCGACTATGAGAGTCAAAATAACCTCGAATCTTGTTGGGGCAAAGCCACTAAATATGCAGTGAGCCTCTTACCATTTAGAGAAGGTAATGAAGTAGTTGTAGAAGTAGGTTGCGGGCCGGGTATCCAATTGGCCAGTATGGTACAAGCAGGCGATAAGAATCTGCAGTTTATCGGTGTAGAACCAGCCGACAACTTGAGAAATAACGCGAGCGAAAGGGTTAAGCAATTTTCCAATGCCAAAGTGCTAAATGGCAAGTTCGAGGAACTACCTTTAGAGTCGCACTCCGTCGATTACTTGTACAGCCTTATCGCCTTCCACTGGGTTACCGATGTAGAAAAGGCCGTCGCCGAACTCGATCGCGTACTCAAGAAAGATGGCGAGATGGACATCATATTCAGTGGCAGGCACACGGGCAAGGAATTCATTGGTAAGACAACGCCTATCTATTTCAAGCATCTTTCGCCCAGGCAAATAATGGATGCCGCATTATCGCGCCAACGATTAACCATTGAGAATTGCGAGGATGCATTTACTCCGTTATTCGGTTCGCGAAACCTGACCGTGAGTGAGTCGTACCACACCTTTTACGATACTTTAGAAGGGCACTGGAGCTGGTGGTGTCGTATCGAAGGCCAATTTAGCAGCGTGCCTAAAGAAACGAAAGCGGAATGCGATCGCGCCATCAAAGAAGCAATCGCCACACTGGAAACAGAGAATGGCATTCCTTACACCATTCATCTTCTCCATGTGAAAGTGCGGCGTTAAATCCCCGCTACTTGTTCGGCAGCGTGATAACTGCTTCGCACTAATGGACCTGAGAAGACGTTCTTGAATCCCATCTTCATTCCGGTTTCCCTAAACTGATCGAATGTTTCCGGGGTTACCCAGCGATCGACCGGTAAGTGTGCGGGCGTTGGTTGCATGTACTGTCCAATCGTGACGAGATCGCATCCTGCCTTATGCAATTCTTCCAGAACGGCAATCACTTCATCATCGCTTTCGCCCAACCCCACCATTAATCCGGATTTGGTTATGAACCCACTTGCTTTGGCGATGCTCAAAAGTTCGAGGCTTCTTGCAAAGACACCTTGCGGTCTTACTTTCAAATACAGCCTCGGCACGGTTTCTATGTTGTGATTGAGCACATCCGGTTTGGCCCCGAGCACCGTATGTAATGCTTGCCAATTGCCGCAAAAATCAGGTATTAATACTTCAATTTGCGTTTCAGGTGATCTCTTTCTAACCGCGCGAATAGTGCTTGCCCAGACGGCGGCGCCCCCATCCTTAAGTTCATCTCGATTGACAGAAGTGATCACGGCATAGGCGAGATTAAGTTTAAGAATCGCTTCGGCAACCCGCTCCGGTTCCTCTAGATCGAGCTCCGTTGGCTTGCCGGTAATGACATTGCAGAAACCGCAACTGCGTGTGCAAACATT
>CAJCIF010000075.1 GCA_903970355.1 Actinomycetota bacterium | reverse complement strand
CAAGTTATAGCAATTTGGCATTCGGAAAGCCAATTTTCGTATCAAAGTATGGCTAGTTTTGTATAAATGAGCTTCCAGGTCCTTCAAAAGGTTGCCAATCTAACGGTTGTCTAACCAGCTCCATTAGAAACTAGTTGGAATTTCCTCGGCGACACACTCTTTAGATGGATAGTTTTATCGCCAATTCGAAATTTGCTTGAATGGCCACTAACGAGGAAGGTGCATGTATTCGGTACTCTGTTTGCATCTCCAGTAAGTGGATCTGATACTGGTGAGATAAGCGTTGCGATTTTTCGACCAAAAGATTCCGCTTTCACTTTTGCGATGTCCATATCAGAATATTCGCTTACACCACTTTCTTCTTTTACGAAGACACCGCGAGCTAATCTTCGTAATTTTTCTCCTTTACAAAGACGTGAAAGGGCCTGGTCCACGGCTGCTCGCATGCCAAATTGAAGAACATCTTGCGTGGAAAATATTTTTCCTTCCGGGAGCAGCGTTATGTATCTACGGATCATTGAAATAGCGCCTCGATTTCTCATCGGAGCACCTCCTTGTTTTATTTGCTTTGAGGGAATTTTGCGATCGCGTATTTCTATAACGAACTAACGAAAAGAAAAGTTCAAAGAAATGAAAATGATCACAAAGCATTCACAAAGTTGGCTCTTCTATCGCCGGACTTCATGCGGCTTTCAAGAGTACTGAAGGGTTCCGCCACCGGAACAAGTACGTCTCTCAGGCGCTTTCAACTGCTACTGCTTCCGGTTGCACTAAGTGAGCGTAATCGAAATCATCTCCTTTGTTTGTGTAACCGGAGAAGAGGCAAACTAGTAAGCCTATAAGTACACTCAAGGCTGATGCGGCAACGATAAGGTAGGGATTGTCCACAATGTTTGCGTAAATAGATAATGGGGTTCCGATGATAAGAGACAGGATAATTGCCCAGCAAACTCCGTTTGCCGTAAGCCGTTTCCAGTAAAGTGCAAAGATGGTTGGAAAGAGTCCGGCTGAAGCGAGTGCACCATAGGCCAGGAAACACCAGAGCAACTTCGGTTTGCACAGTGCAATGGCGGTACCTAAAATCGTCATAGCGAGCATGCAGATTCGAGCTGCTTTCAGGGTTTGGCGGTCGTTTGCATGCGGGTGCATATAGCGTCTGTAAATATCTATGCTTCCGAGTGAGCTAATCGCACATAAGGAGGAATCAAGTGTCGAACACAAACCGGCAAAAGCCATTAAGGTGAAAGCGTAGAGCGCACCTTTGGGTAAGAGAGATCCGACCACAATCGGCCCCACAACTTGTGGGTCAGATACTGTCAGTAGCCCATGACTGACTCTGTCTGCTCCAATAAATCCGAGCAGCGAGAGCGTGATTGGAACAAGACCAAATAACAAGCCGCCATACACGAACGTTTTTGCGATGTCCTTTTCTTTTACAGCAATAGCCCGTTGAAAAAATACTTGATCACCTATGGGTCCGGAGATAAGGCTAAGCGTCATTGGTATGCCCAGCGAAAAAGCCAACCATGGATCAAAAATGTTTCGATGCTGGCCATCCACTCCGCCCAGGCCTGCAACAACACTTTGCCATCCTCCCGCTGCCGAGATGCACCAGGGAATGAGGACAAAAGCAATGCCAAGAAGCATGCACATTTGTATAACGTCGGTCAAAATGGATGCTCGCAAGCCACTGAGCAAACTATAAGAGAGAGCGATAAACGCCATAGCGATAATGGCGAGATCGATATTGATACCACTAATGGTATTAAGCAAAGTGCCACCAGCCAACGTATTAATGACTATTGCGCCTTGCTGATAGCCAAAGAAAACGAGAAGAAAAGCGATATGAGCACCTTTGCTTCCCGGGAAGCGCACTGAGACGAATTCCGGCAGGGTGTAACCTTTTGGAACAAGCTTCCTGAGCCGAATACCCAATGGAGCAAAAACAAAAAAGCAGATGATGTTTGGCGCTGTGAACCAGAAAATGCCAGGCAATCCTTTCGTGTAGGACTGGAGTGAGCAAACGAATATAGCAGGTGCCCAGACCCATGTGACTGCGATGCTAAGCGCACCGCGCCACAGCGGCACATTTCGATTAGCGGCAAGAAAGCCCTCGGTATGCTTTTCGGTACGAGTTTTGAACCAAACAATGGAAATAAGGGTGATGCCATACGCAATTACAAGTGTAATAACATCTTTTGGTGTTAGTAGGTTCATTTGTCGAAACTAACGACCCTTGTACGCAGGTTGGCGCTTTTCGTTGAAGGCTTTGACGCCTTCCATAAAGTCGTCGCTGCGTCCGGCTATTTCTTGCAGGCTTGCTTCATATTCGAGCAGTTCTTCGATATCGTGAAATACGGCGCGGTTGTAGGCCCGCTTGGTGAGAGCATAAGCGAGGGTTGCACCACCGATCAGGCGTTCGGCTAATGCTTGGCATTCCTTCATGAGATCGGCAGCCGGTACCACTTTGTTCAGGAGGCCCAGTTCGAAAGCTTCTTTGCTGCTCAACTTATCTCCCAACATCATTAGTTCAAAAGATTTGGTCGGAGCGATCAAACGGGAAAGAAGAAAAGTTGATCCGGTATCAGGGACCAAACCAATTTTAGTGAACGCTTGAATAAAACTCGCTTCCTCAGCGGCTATACGGAAGTCACAAACCAGCGCCAGACTCATGCCTGCGCCGGCGGCTACACCATTAACGGCAGCAATAATAGGCTTTTCCATCTGCCTGATTTTGACCGCGATAGGATTCAAGCGATGGCGTAAGTGTGTTCCGAGTGATGGCTTTTGTGCAGATTCCATTGAGATAGAACGCGATGCCAGATCGGCACCGGCACAAAAACCTCTGCCCGCTCCCGTTATGATGACCGCTTTGACGGCGGAATCGCGTTCCATTTCTTTAAGAGCATCCTTCAATTTAAATATTAGTTCATCACTGAACGCATTCAGCTTGTCCGGTCGATTCAAAGTAATCGTTCCGACACCGCTATTTTTTTCAATGAGAAGAATGTTCTCTTCGGTCATTTTCGCTTATCCTCACTTTGATTGAACTTGTTTTAGCGTCCCGAAAATGCGGGTTGTCGCTTCTCCAGAAATGCCTGCATCCCTTCTTTTTGATCTTGCGAAGAGAAGAGCATATAGAAATTCTTGCGCTCGAATTCCAATCCCTCAACAATATGTGAATCGTAGGTCTTCATGATCGCTTCTTTGGCAAGGCGTACGGCTAGTGGCGATTTTTTCGCAATCTCTGCTGCCATTTTCTTAGCTTCTTCCAAATACAGTTCTGTCGGCACAACTTTGTTGACGAGTCCATAAGCTTTCGCTTCGTTAGCGTTGATCATGCTGCCTGTCAAAATCATTTCCATCGCTTTGTGTTTACCAACTAAACGAGTCAGTCGCTGCGTTCCACCTGCACCAGGAATTACACCCAGGTTTATCTCCGGCTGGCCGAATTGGGCTGTCTCAGAGGCAATGATGATATCGCAGGTCATCGCTAACTCACAACCACCGCCAAGAGCAAAGCCACTTACCGCGGCGATAATCGGCTTCTTGGTCAAACGAATCTTGTCCCAGGTGGCAAAATTATTTTTGAGCATAATCGAGACGGTGCTCTCGCCTGACATTTCTTTGATGTCGGCTCCGGCAGCAAACGCCTTTTCGTTGCCGGTAATTATTGAAACTCTAACCTCTTCATTGCGATCAAACTCTTCGAGCGCAGACACCACTTCCGCCATCAGCTCATGATTGAGTGCGTTCAATACCTTCGGTCGATTGAGGGTAATCAACCCAATCGGTCCCTCGATGTCGACAATGATGTTGTTTCTTACGTCTGCCATGCTCCTCACTACTCCTCTATTTTCTTTCCGCACTTCCCACAGTAAACATTTTCAGCCGGGATCTCTTCTGAACACCCCGTGCAAGTAGTGCCCTTTGCAGATTCGCTTGCACCGCTATGCTCTTCAGTTTCTTTGGCAGATTCTCTGGTGCCTCTGCCACCTCGCTCCGTTCCACTATTGGCACCGCGATCGGCCCTAATAGATTGATAATCCATTTCAGCCTTGCGCCTGAAAGAATCCAATCCGTGTTTCACTTCTTTGGAACCAGCGTGCAGGGTCAGCCAATCGCGAGCATGCCCAATCGTCATAGACCAGGAGAAATCACGCCAGAAATTCAATTGTTGCTTGGTATAACGCGTGCACTCCGGCAATTTATCGCGCAATTTTTCGGCAAGAGCATCAACGGCCGTATCGAGCATGGAAGCAGGCACTACTTGATTGACGAGCCCCCACTCAAGGGCCGTGTAGGCATCAATATTTTCACAGAGCAACAACATTTCACGTGCACGTCTGTCACCAATTATCAAAGGCAACCATTGTGTCGCGCCACCAGCAGCGACACTGCCTCGTGCCGCACCAACTTGTTTGATCGTGACGTGATCGGCAGCGATAGCTAGATCACATGCCATGTTCAATTCGTTGCCGCCACCAACTACCATGCCGTTTAGACGAGCGACCGTCGCTTTCCCGATATTTCTCAAACGATCGTGCATCTCTAAAAACGCATAGAACCACTTATGATAATCATTCGGTTTTTTCAGAAAGTCTTCTTGCTCTTTGAGATCTGCGCCCGTGCAAAAAGCACGCTCGCCGGCTCCTGTTATAACCAAAACTGCAATGGCATCATCGTTACTGACGTCAAGGAACGCCTGCCCGAGTTCGATGAGCGTCTGGTAGTCGAAGCAGTTTAAAGCTTCCTGACGGTTAATTGTGACCGTCGCCTTGTAGCCTGACTTCTGATAGATAATCCGCTTGAATCCAAACGATTCTGGCGAAGTTCCGCTGTAAATATTTTCTCTGGTTAAATGAGCCATTGTTCCTCACTAATTTACGTGCGCCAAGACCTTTTCATCGACTTCGCAAACTACCATCTCCGGTGGATTTTCTTTGGCGAAATTGACGACATCCTTTGCGGAGGCACGTCCTTCCGGTGAAGAAAGCCCAGCTTTAAGAGCTTCGGCATTGTCGAAATAAAGCTCCGCGAACATATAATACGGCGATTCTCCTCCCATAGGAGTGCCGGTTGCGTACGAGACATCGAATCTCCGCAACCCTGGGATCGCCAAAGCTGTTGGCACGTGCTTGTTTCGATAGTACTCATCAAAGGATTTTGGGTCCGGTGGCTTCTTGTAAATAACCGTCAGCTTAACCATTTTTTCTACCTCGCATTATGTCCAACTGGAAATTTTCGCCTGTCTATAACCCGCACGGCTTTTCCTTCCGAGCGTGCCATAGTATTCGGCTTCAATAATTTCACTTCCGCACTCACACCAATTGTGTCCTTCAACACGTTGCAAATTCGATTGCGCAGACCTTTCAACTCAACCAAACCATCGTGAAATTCGCCCCAAGTTGAAACAATCGATTCGGTCACTTCGACATGCACTTCTAAAACATCGAGTGCCTTTTTGCGATCGATAACAAGTTGATAGTGGGGGGCAAGTTCGGTCACGCTCAGCAAAACCTTTTCCACTTCCGTTGGATAAAGATTGACCCCACGAATAATCAACATATCGTCAAGCCGCGCTCTGACTCGATCCATGCGCACGGTCGTGCGGCCGCACACGCACTTGGAACGATTCAATCGCGAAATGTCTCCGGTGCGATAGCGTAAAAGTGGTATAGCTTCCTTCGTTAAGGTGGTGAATACTAATTCGCCTTCTTCACCTGCATCGAGAGGTTCGCCGCTTTCCGGATCAACTATTTCGGGCAGAAAATGATCTTCCCAAATGTGCAGTCCCATGCCATTTCGGCTGCCCTCAGCACATTCCATCGATACACCGGGTCCCATGATTTCCGACAACCCATAAATATCGAGGGCAATGATCGACAATCGATCTTCTATCTGTTTGCGCAGCGATTCCGTCCAGGGCTCCGCTCCAAATATGCCGATTTCAAGTTTCAATTCTTCATTTGGAATTCCCAGTTCGGCAAGAGTATACGCGACATTTAGAGCATAAGAGGGGGTCGAGCATAAAATACGAGCCCCGAGATCTTGCAGAAGTAAAATTTGATTTTGAGTGCGGCCGCCTGAAGCTGGAATTACGGTCGCGCCAATTTTTTCAGCGCCGTAATGCAGACCTAATCCGCCCGTGAAAAGACCATAGCCATAGCAGTTTTGCAAAACATCGCCCGGTTTTACGCCAGCACATGCAAGCGAACGAGCAACAACTTCAGCCCAGTTAGCAATATCGTTTGCCGTATAGCCGACAACAGTTGGTTTGCCTTTCGTCCCCGATGAGGCGTGCAGTCTCACACAGTTAGTAACCGGTTCGGAAAACAATCCAAAGGGATAATGGTTGCGCAGATCCGCTTTGACAGTGAACGGCAATCGTCGCAGATCGTCCTTCGATTTCAGCTTCGCCGGGTCGATACCCTTCAATCGTTCTGCGTAAAAAGGCACTCGCGCAGATAGCTTTTCGATCAATTTGGCCAAACGACTTTGCTGCATCGTTTGCAGATCGTCATAAGACATGCATTCAGCCTGTCTATTCCAAATAATCGGCTCAGACTTTCCAGCCACTTTTCGCGATTTTTGCAGAGGGCCAGATCATAGCCTGTTTGAAAGCCTTTTGTCCTTGGGTTGCCTTCGGGTTGTCGTCAGGCGACAACGGAAATATCCGGCACCTTCAATCCATAGGAGTCAAGCAAGGGCTTCATTTCGTTGTACCAGGCTTCCCGGACATCGTGGTTGTCGCGCTGTTTGAGCTTGAACTGCTGAAAAGCGCGATTGGATTCGGTACCTTCTTTGCCAAAGACCTTGTTGACCTTCGGAAACCAGAAGTCAAGCGCGCGTTGCACGTCCGCTTTTGTTTGCGGGTCTTGAGAAAGCTTTCGCACCCAGGTTTCGCCGTGCTTCACGTGCATCCACTCTTCCTTTTCAATCTGGATCATGGTGCGAGACCATGGACCCCAACTACA
>CAJCIF010000074.1 GCA_903970355.1 Actinomycetota bacterium | reverse complement strand
GTTCGCTGGGTGATGAATATGACGAGGCTATTCGCAAAATCTTCCTCATGTTTCCAGGCGTGGACTCAGTGAAAACGCTGGAAACTTTTCGAGTTGGGCACACAGCAAAAGTGATCGCTACTCTCGCGACCCTTCGCCCTGAGGCAGTACCAGTCTTGACCTTTGGCATCCAAAAATTGGTCAAGGAATACCTGCTTGAAGAGGAGTTTCTCGAGTGCTCCGTTGATCTCACTTTTGAACCTCCACCTGCCCAGCGCCATCGCATTGCGTACGCGGTAGCAGCCAGGGCTAGTGCACGAGGTATCATTCCGGAACGCGTCGCACGCACAACTAAAGACGCTACCCACATTGCCGTCATCGGCATCGAACACGGTGCAGTTGATCGCACTAAGATCGAACCTTTACCAGACAAGCTCATTGATTATTTGGTTGAGAAAAAGGTCAGAACATTCGTTGTATTTGATCTGAACGAGCAGAGAAAGACCTGGCCTGCGGACAGCTCAATTTGTTTGGCTGCAGCCACGGTCCATCTGCCCGTTACGCTCGGCATCACCGCGTGAAGTCGGGTCAACCAATTTTCTTTTCCGAGGGGGGGAGCCGTCAGCAGACTCCCCTCTTTTTTAACAATTTATTCTATATGTTCTAATAGATTGCAGTTGCTTTTTGTTAGTATCTCCGTCACCGTGCTAATCTAAAACATTCCAGAACGAGGAGTTTTCATGACCGGCGTTAGTGTTAGCTCGGCACCCGCAAGCGGGATGCGCGATTTTCTTCCCGTAGAAGCAGCGTTGCGAGACTGGGCAACTGCCAGTCTTGTAAAAACATATGAAAGGTTCGGCTTCACGCGCATTGAAACGCCAATAGTTGAAAACATAGCCCAATTGAGACGTGGAGACGGCGGTGAGAATTTGCAGCTCATTTTCGAAATTCTCAAACGGGGCGAAAAGTTGGACAAGACTCTGGCGGAGTCAATTGTGGCACGTGACGATTTAGCAGATCTTGGTCTCCGTTTCGACCTTACTGTGCCTTTGGTGAGATTCTACGCAAACAACCAGGGCACATTGCCCAATCCTTTCAAGTCGATTCAAATAGGCTCCGTATTTCGCGCCGAAAGCCCGCAAGCCGGCCGGTACCGGCAATTTACTCAATGCGACATTGATACTTTCGGCATCAAGTCTGAGACTGCTGAAATTGAACTTATTGAAGCCACTTCGGAAGCGCTCTTGCAATTGGGTTTCGAACACTTCACTGTTCGCTTGAACGATAGACGTGTTCTGGCAACACTTACTGAAGTCTGCGGTTTCGATCCGGCAAGACAGGACAATCTTTTCATTCAAATAGACAAACTCGATAAGCTCGGCATTGGCGGTGTAGCAGCAGAGCTTATCATCAACGGGCATTCTCGTGAGGCTGTGGATAAGCTCACAAAAATTTTGGGTGAGCTCGGCATAGGCACCGAGCATAGTATCAATCCCAGTAACTTCATTCCTGAAAAATGCGACCCCACTGTAATTGAACGCCTGAATATGGTTTTGAGTTCAATCACGCATGTCGCGAATGGCAAATACAAAATCGTGTTTGATCCCACGCTCGTTCGCGGCATGGGATATTACACCGGACAGATTTTCGAGATCAGTGCTGCTGGTGTTTCTTATTCAATTGCCGGTGGAGGCCGTTACGACAAAATGGTTGGCAAAATGAGCGGCCGAGATGTTCCTGCCGTTGGTTTTTCGATCGGTTTTGAGCGGATCGTGAGCATTCTGATGGATCAAAAGCTCGGTCCCACCTCCAATGTACGCAAGATCGCTTTTATATTCGATCCGGATCGAGATGACACAATAACTGTCTTTCAAAAGGCAAAAGAACTGCGTTCAGGCGATCAGATCGTTTCACTTTTGCCGCGTAAAAAGGATTTGAAAAAGCAATTAGATCAATTGGCAGCCCAGGGCTTCCAATCACATGCTCAGATGCGGGGCGCTGAGGTTGAGATCAAAGATTTTCAGTAGATAAAAGGTAATGTCTGCAGATCCCAAAGCACAAGATTCAATAGATGATGAGCGTGTGCGCGAACATCTGGCCAATGAAAGGACGTACTTAGCTTGGCTTCGCACCGGCATGGCAACGATCGGCTTAGGGGTGGTAATCGCTAAACTGCGTTTCATTCTTGGCTCGCATGATACAAACCAAATCATTCTCTATGCAGCTAATGTGGGCATGGTTCTAGTTTTATGCGGCATATTGACTATAATCCTGGCGCTTTATGCTTTCTTGCGGGTACGCAGAGAAATTCGCGAACGACAATACAAGTCTAGAGTGCGCATGGTCTTGTCGTTGGCAGCTGTGATGATGGCTTTGGGTTTTTTGATGTTGTGGTATTTGGTACAACAGCCAACACTGCCTTAGGCCTTTCTATGCGTTTTTCTTTTCCAGGTAATAAACTCGTCCAGGAAATTTCTTTGGATCGAAGGAGTCGCTTTCCGCAATTGTTCGGGCTGTTAGTTTACCTGTTGATGAGCTGTTATCAACTTCACCACCGTTGCCTGTCGTCATTCCAATATGCTCTCTGGTTGCACCGCGGTAGACGATAACTTTATTGGGATCATTCAGTTCTTCACGCGTTCTGGCCAAGTGCAATTCCCAACCATTGTGCTGGAGCTGACTGACAAGCTCTTCTACGCCGGCGCTCCCTGCAATTTTTTCGCCACCTTTTTTGAGCAAGTAACTCATTGATGCAGCACAACCCAAGTCGCCATTCTTGGTAGCAGCGGCCCATGGTGTCATCGCCCAAAGTTTCTGGCCGACGAGCCCTTCCGCAAGAGCAAGGATGCTGTTATGGCCGTTTTGATCTTTAACGCCGCTCACAGTCACAGCGCCATTTGCGCTCAAACGACCCATGCGATCTAACGTGTAAAAGTTGGTTGCTTCATCCAGGAATCTCTTGGCACCGGGATCATTTGCTTCGCTATCAGTTGGCACTCGTCCCATATAGATCGCAAGTACAACCTTAGCCGCCTCTTGCGCTGTCAGGTGTTCCGGATTGTGATCTGAGGCTATGGCTGCAGCAAAAGCGTTCTGGCGATTTTGCACTACAAACTCTTGGAACTCTTTCGGCATGTATTTTGCAAGATCTGCCTTGCTGATATCACCGTGTTTGCCATCCAATTTAGTGATGAAATCAGTGAATCCATCTGCAAATTTTGGATCATCAAACTTGTTGGTGAAGGCTTCAAGACTCTTTGCGAATTTTGCTGTTTGCTCGTCATTGTCTCGTTTTGCCTTTTCAGCCAGTTGCCTAACAATGTCCATAATTGCGTTTTTCATGGCGAGGTCAAAGGCTTGTTTCAATTCCGGATGTTCCTTAAGCACTTCCATAAGCGAAGCCCAATCTTTCGGAGGAGGATCACCGAGCAGCTTCAGTTGATCGGGAGTGACATATTTTTGCATTGTGTCGAGCACCATGCTTTGAACGAGTTCTTGCCTTATGCCATATCGACCAACTCGGAACATTCCATTTGGTTGATGGTGTATCGCGTCATAGTTCGATCCGGTTTCCGAATCCAATTTATTCAATCCGGCTGTGGTATCTAAAACCGCTTGCAAAGTCGGAATTACGATTTTGGAATCTGGAACATCGGCATCGTTTTGCGGCACTTGATTTTGGATTTCCGGCCGGGTAAAAGTTCGAGTACCGGTTCCCGTTTCGCGCATCCTGTCCATGGAACTACTCATGTTTTGCATTTCTGCCGAGCCAGTAGGCAGATCCATATTCAGAGGAGACTGAATTGGTAGAGGATCACTGCCAAATTGCTGGTGTATTTCCGGAGGCAGTACATGACTTTCGTCGTTGATCTGAACTGGTGGAGGTGTGCTTTCATCAGCATTTTGACCTTGCCGCAACTGATCAGCATAGGTATTTTGGATGAGGCTTGCCCAGTTGACCGTTAGTTTCGCAAGTAGATCCTTTTGCTTATCGTTTGGTGCGTCTGATTTAGACGCATCAACGCGTATGACCAGATCTTGTCCAACAGGAGGGTTGTTCAATTCTTCTTGAGTTAGGACATTACCGTTTTGATCGGTAATGTCACCGTTCTTTTGAATGGTAACAGTGGGTGGTTTGCGATCGTTTGGATTGGTTGGGTTCGCACTTGGACTATCGTTAAGTTCTACAGAAAGTTTCGGAGGTGTTCCATTTCTAAATGATCCCGGTGGACCAACATCATCACCAAAATCCGGGCCAACATCATAAGCACCGGGCGTATCAGGCTTCCATTGGGGCGTGAATGATACTTGCTCAAAGCCCCCTGAATAGGGTGCATAAAAACTTCTGGGTTCGAACGGTACGCTAGCGATTGGCACTGTTCCAGAACGAAACTGCTGGAACTCGTCATAAGGCATGATCGTTGGGTTCGAGGCGGTTTTTGGAGATTGCAACGGATCGCCGGGCAATGGGAGATTCCCATCCAGCGGGTTATTGGTAGTCATGTTGGGACTTTTGGGACTTGGGGGACCTAAGCGACATTTCTATCGCATTTTGGATTCTAAGTGAACGCACACTTTTGCGATAGATCAGGCGCTACGTGAGATTCCCACTGCAATGATGAAATTTACTGGTTTGAAGCCAAAGATTGGTCTTGGATAGAATTGTTGGCGAGGTTCAATCCCAAAGATTCAACGGCCTCATCGAAACTCATGCCCTGGCGCTCGGCATATTGCAAGGCTCGAATGCCATCGTCTACGCTTAACTGAGATTTGCGAAGAACTGCCTGACAGCGCAATGCAGCTATTAATGTAGCCTCTGAAATAGCTCCTGAAACAACAAACATTTTACCGATCATGCTGGCATATTTACTGCTTAACTCAAGGGCTTGAGTTATGTCCTCTGAGTCAACCAGACCGGAACACTTGAGCAAATCTCCCAGTTTGATGTGTTCTGAGGGTGGCAGTTCGGTTTTGCCACTACTTGCGGTGGCAACATATTTCAGCGCGTCTGCAGCCGCTTGTATAGTAAGGTTGCCATCGCTTATCGATAGCTGAAGTTCAATAGCTAGATCGAGAGTTTCTCGCGAGAGAGCACCGGATTTTGTCAGCAACACACTAAATGGTTCATTGCTTGTCAGCGCATCTTCTACTACGTTCATCAAGTCGGCTTCGGAGAGTACACCGGAGACAACAAGCATCTGCAAGAGTTTAACTCTGGCACGTTGCCCGGATTGCAGACCCCGCCTGGCAGTCGCATCATGCCCGCGCAAACGTCTTGAGCCCTTTGAACTGAAAAGTTTTACGGCATCAAAATAATTGATTTTGCTGTCTGCAATCATCGTTTGCAGCTCTATAGCTCGCGCTAAAACGGCGTGAGGGACAAAGCCAAGCAGTCCCAGGGCGCGATTGAGTGGGAAGCCGGATTCATAACTCATACGCTGAGCTTCTTCAAGCTGCGATGCGCTGATTAACTGAGCATCTAAAAGCAAACTGCCCAACAATTGATTGGAAGCCTGAAAGTCTTTGGCATCACCGCGTCCAAGGCGATTAAGTGCTTCTGTTAGTGCAATGCCCTCATCCGTCACCAAGCCGAATACTCTTTTTGCATCCCCCAGGGTCATCGAACCGGACTTCATCAGCACTTGCAGTTCAAGAGCCACATCGAGCTCCTCCTCTGTAAGGTGCCCGGCTACAACAAGGGAACGCCCCAGGGGTAATCCGACCTGCACGGCCAGTCGTAGCGTTTCGGCCAATTGGGTCTCTTTAACAAGACCCAGCGCCTTTAAGAGTTCGCCAATCTTAATTTCCCGGTCGCTTTTGTTCATAAAAAAGGCTGGTAAGTGAAAATAAACAGGTCTTCCCTGTTTAACTCTAATCTTCCCAGTTCTATCGATTTACAAGCAAAAAATCTACGAATTTAGAAGCCAATTTAGCCGAATGATTTAGCCGAATGATCCATGGTCCAGATTAAAGCCGAACGACTTCTGGGGCCCGGTAATCGGTTCTGCAATGCAATAAGGCGAATTTTCCGTTTTGATCGCTTTTTCTAAAGCACGCTCGGCAGTGTTCAACAAACTCGTACCGGCTCCTCCAAAACCATCAAGCTGATTTGAAATTCCAAATTTCAAAGTCACCTCTACAGCCCCTTTGCCAAAAAAGAGCTGGCGGGCAGTAGCATTTATTAACCGCTTGCATACCACTATAGCTCCTACATCTTCGGCATCAAGCAGAATTATCCCAAGCGTTCTTTCCCTGGGCTTAATCAGAAGATCTGTTGGTCTTAGATGTGAACGAAAGATTTTACCAACGACATTCAAAGCGGGCTCGTCGTAAACATGGGGGTTCGAAGAGGGCTTCGTCATAGCAAGTGGTTTTACATCGTAGA
>CAJCIF010000073.1 GCA_903970355.1 Actinomycetota bacterium | reverse complement strand
GTCAGTACAGCGACAAACAACACAAACACGGCTCTGTCTGAGAACTGACAGAAAATTTGCGCAATCCACAAGAACATGAATTGCTTGTTGGTGAATAGATCTTTAAAACCAGCGTGCTCGCCGGACTCAGACGGAGACTCTGTTATTTCAGATTTCACGTTGCGGCTAACCGATTGGTACTCGTAAATTGAGCTTAGCCGTTCTCGTGACCGTTTTCAGACTCGCCCGTTTTACCATCTGAATATAACCCAAGAACGCCCCTTTTAGTCGTCTGATAGAAGTGGATTATTTCTTGCACTTCAGGCAGAACACCGCCTTCCTCTTCCAACTGCGCAATTGCCTGTGAAAAATTCAAACCAGATCGGTAGAGGACCTTATAAGCAGACTTGATTGCTGTGCGAGCATCTGCCGAAACCTTTGCTCTGCGCATGCCAATTATGTTGACGCCGTGGATATAGGGAGGATTGCCGGCCACCATTGAAAACGGCGGCACATCCTGCCTGCTCCCCGAAAAACCACTGATCATAGATAGTCGTCCAATCCGCACGAATTGGTGAAAAACAGCTTGGCCAGCCATAACCGTGCTGGGACCAACATGAACGTGGCCGGCCAGTGTGGCGCCGTTAGCCATAATGACGCCCTTTTCGACATAACAGTCATGCGCCACGTGCGTGTAGTTCATAAGAAAACAGTCGTCTTCGATTGTTGTGAATCCACCAACTGCGGTGGCACGATGAATAGTGGCATACTCCCGAATGGTGACTCGGTTGCCGATTTTGACACCGGTCGGTTCGTCTTTATAAGTGAGATCTTGAGGTTCAAGGCCGATACTGGCGCCGACAAAAATTTTGCAATCTTCACCAATCGTGGTGATACCGTCTATAACAGCGTGTGCACCTATTTTAGAGCGTTCGCCGATTTTGACATTCGGTCCGATGATTGCATAAGGACCAATTTCCACATCCGGCGCAATCTGCGCGCCATCCGCGACAAGAGCCGTTTTATGGACTGCCATTTACTTTACGATGTCCGAGTTCTTAAGCAATGAGAAGCTGATTTCGCCTTCAGCGGCTACTTTATCGCCAACTTTCGCAATAGCCTTAAAGCGTCCGATTGGACCGCGCATTTTTACTAATTCCACTTCCATATCAAGACGATCGCCAGGCTGAACCATGGTGCGGAACTTAAATCCATCAATGCCTGTGAAAACGCCAAGAGAATCTTTAAATTCTTCCTTACACAAAAGGGCAACGCAGCCTAACTGTGCTAAAGCCTCAACCATTAATACTCCAGGCATAATCGGCTTGAAAGGAAAGTGCCCTTCAAAAAATTGCTCGTTGGCAGTCAAATTTTTGTAACCACAAGCTCTCACACCAGGTTCTAGTGACGTAACTCTGTCCACCAACAAGAATGGATAGCGATGCGGCAGGAGCTGCTTAATCTGATTAATATCCAAAGTAAGAAGGGTGGCGGTGGTCATTGGTCGTTCGCTCTCCTAGCTAAAAAGTGTCCTTCCACGATACATTAAGCCGGCTGAGGTGGTCTAAATTCTGCCTAATCTGCGATATTTATGCTCAGCGCCTTTCCTATTCCTGTTTGCTTCCTCAATAATTGTCCTTCAGCTTACGAGGTTCTTTACTCATGGAATCAATTGCTTCTCGACGTTCTTCAACAACTATGAAACCGGAAAGACAAAGCCCGGCGAGCCCGGTGGGTGTCTCGCAAGCCCATTTGCCGATCACCAACGATATGGACCTCGACAAGATAGCAAAGGGTGTTCGACTCATACTTGAGGGCATCGGTGAGGATCCTAACAGAGAAGGGTTAATCGAAACACCATCTCGTGTGGCCCGGATGTACCAGGAACTCCTATATGGATTGAATAGGGATCCGGCAGCAGAGATAAATTGTCAGTTCAATGAAGACACCGATGAGCTCATATTGGTCCGTGATATTCCTTTTTCCAGTATCTGCGAACACCATATGGTGCCCTTCATTGGCGTCGCCCATGTTGGCTACGTCCCAGAAAATGGTCGTATAACAGGTATTTCAAAGTTGGCTCGTGTCGTGGAAGTATCCTCACGTCGATTGCAGGTGCAGGAAAGGATGACGACTGAAATTGCCAATGCACTAATGAAACAATTGACACCAAGAGGAGCGATTGTCGTTTTATCAGCTGAGCATCTCTGCATGTCGATTCGAGGCGTGCGTAAACCAGGCTGTCAGACTGTGACATCAGCAGTGCGGGGAATCTTTAAAACCAGTAAAGCCCTTCGAAACGAAGCGTTTGCACTTATCAACTCAAAAAACTGATGACCCAACCCATTCCAATTGCCCGACGAACTCTCCTCCTTGGTATGGCTGGTGTTGCCACATCGTTGTGTTTGCCTTTTAACTTTGCCGGCGCAAAAGGATTTCAATTTGAGCCGTTTTCTTTCGCTTACGTTACAGATGTGCATCTCGTAAACGGTGTGCCCGACAGTTTCAAGCTCACGCAAGAAAGCCAACTCTTTTTACAGAATGCTGTTAAGCAAATAAACCAACTTGGTGTTGACTTCGTTGTTTTCGGAGGAGACCAGGTGGAAACACCTGGCAACGATGATGCTAACTGGAATCTGTTCATGGATATTGTTCAGGGGCTCACCATGCCGTGGTATTTCGTGCTGGGCGAGCGCGATGTGTCGGGCATTGTCGCTGCCGACAAAATCAAAACTTACGGACCAGATTGGAAACGCCGCGATTTAACAGCAGACAAATCTTATTGGTCTTTTGATTATTCTCCCGGGGTTCACCTGGTTGGGTTGGATACGAGCAAAGCAAATAGCGATGAAGGAATTCTTTTGCCGGATCAATTAAGTTGGCTGCAAAGTGATTTAACAGCTTCGAAAAACAAATTCACGATCGTCTTTAGCCATCACCCACTTCTGCCACCGCCACCATTTGATAGTGGTCCACCCTGGGACGGATACTTAGTACCGCAGGGAGCTTCAGCACGCGAAATTTTAAACAACGGCACCGGAGTAAGACTCGTTGTCAACGGACATGTACACACAAGTAAAATTCAACGAGAAAGAGACATCTGGTATGTCTCGTCTCCAAGTCTTGATGTCTATCCATGCGAATTTCGAACATTTAAGATCGATCCTGAAACTATAGATGTCGAAAGTTATCAAATTGATTTTCCTGCCCTCATCAAGAAAGCAAAAGGCGCACTAGTCAGTTCGCGCATGGCATACGCATATAGTTCCGGACGACCAGCTACCTTTCTTAGTATCGCCGATGGTGATCATTTAGATCAGATTGCCAGTTTGCCGATTGCATCGGGAAGGACTGCCCAACCGCTCAAACCAACTAAAGCTCCCAAAAAATCAAAAGATCAAAAGCCAACCGGCCAAGAAAAATCCGAAAAGGCCAAACCCGAATCGAAATCTGAGTCAAAACCAGTAGAGCAGCAGCCAGAACCTAAAACTGAAACCAAACCGGATGCCGAATTAAAACCAGACTTGCAACCGCAACAGTAGTTCTTTCTACTTCTCTTTCGGTTTGTTTGGATCTTCAATTGCGGGCAAACGTGTTTGCGACATGCGCGCATTGAGAGCCTGAAGCCTTGTTTGTGAGAGCCGCGCATTAGCAGCTTGTTGTGCTTTTTCACGAGCTTGGGTAGTGCGCGGATCTGGTGCACCTTCCGGCGGCAAAGCACCGTGGGGTGATTCCGGATAGGCTGTCCAATAGGTTCCTGATGCTGAACCCTGACCGCCTGATTGATCACCTGATTTGGCAATTTTTGGTTCGCGCCGGAATGCCGAGCCAAACATACCAAAGTAAATAATGATGATTGGTATTGCGGCCCAGATCATTACCTCGGTTAGTTCGTTTCCGGAACCGACCTGCATATCTTTAGCACGCTTGGTGCAGGCACTTACATAGGAGCGTGCCATTGAAGATGGACCGCCACCAACATGTTCGAAAAATGAAGTTGCCCAGAGATCTATCGCTTTTGGCCAAACGTGATTCTGCACAAGAGCTTGCAGATAGGCAGATCGCAATGATTCGGCTCTTGCCGGATCCTTCTCCTTCAAAGCGCGATATAAAGGTTCTGCCTGTTCTAAATAAGGCTCTCCATCCGGCAATTTGCCCTGGCTGCCCAGAGCTCCCGCTAGAGAATAAAGAGAAAGAATTCTGAGTTCCGGCTTTGTCTCGGCATAGCTTTGCGTGATCAATTCTGCATTTTTGTAAGCATCTTCGGCCATATGGGCCGATTTCATTTGCATGTTTACGTCGCCATATAACAACCAACTTTCTGCTGTAAGTGGATGATTATTGCCGAAAAGATTTTTGCGAATGGAAAGCGCATCGACCGCTTGCGGTTTTGCCTGGCGCGGCAAAGATTTTTCAATGCTTATTTTGGCGAGGAGATCCAGACTGCGAGCCTTTTCAGCTTGGGCGGATTGACCGGTTTCATCGCAAATAGCAAGAGCATTATTGGCAGATTGTTCGGCATCCCTGAGATCATTTTTCAAAAGGGAAAGGGTTGCCACCGTGTTCAAACTTTCCGCAATTTTGAGATCGCCAACCTGCAAAACTTCTTGTCTTATGTTGAGCGCATTGCGAGCCGGATCGCTTGCCTTATCCGTATTTCCGTGAACAAGATAGGACCGGGCAATTCTGTCGAGTGTGTCTGCTTCTTGCGCTTTATTCTTGCCACCATTGATGATGATAGCTTTGTTCAAAAATGTGCGGGCATCGTTGGTGCGCCCAACCTCTGTGTACAACCAGCCAAGTTCATTTAAAATTGGTATCAAACGAGGATCATTTTGACCAAAAGCTTTTTCTTCCTGGGGAAGCGCTCTCTTTAACTCTTCTTCGCTTCGACCATATTTGCCGGCGCGAAGATCTATTACTCCGGCGTTCTCCAGAGCACTATACGAGCGGTGATCGCGGCGACCGGCAGAACTGTCGAAAGCAAAGGCAATAACCGATCCACTTACCAGAAAACTGAGTGCAATCAGAACCGGCAAAGTATAGACTTGACGTTTAGAAATATTCCAGAACGATGTAGACATCTGCCTTCTCAATTTAAAGTTGGCTACAGTTTGACATACCCTTATACCAGAATGCCAAAACAGTATTATCATACGCCGATGTTCGCAGTCCGATACACAAAAACTTGGTGAAAAATGGAAACCGCCAGCATCGTCTGGTTCAGGCAGGATCTGCGAATCCAAGACAACCCTGCTTTGCATGCCGCAATACGAAGAGGCAGACCGATAATTCCGGTATATATCTGGTCGCCGGCCGAAGAGGGTGAATGGCAACCAGGCGGAGCCTCTAAGTGGTGGTTGCACAACGCCCTTTTAAGTCTTGAAAATGAACTAAAAGCGAAACAATCGCAATTGATAATTCGGGCCGGAAGTGCCCTGGAAATTTTGACGCAATTGCGACAGGAAACCAATGCCGATGCCATTCTTTGGAACCGCCGCTATGAACCATTCGCAATTGAAAGAGACAGGAAGATAAAAGAGAGTTTCAAAGGCAAGGTCACTGTCGAGAGCTTCAACAGTTCGCTTTTATTTGAACCTTGGGAAATACACAACAAGGAAGGCAAACCGTTTAAAGTCTTTACCGCTTTTTGGAAAACCATTTTGGCAAAGGGTGATCTGCGACCCGCCATTGCAAGCGACGTAAAGACGTGGCCCCAACCGGAGCAATGTCCTGATTCTTTACCGCTTGCTAAATTGCAACTGCTTCCTAAGATTGATTGGGCAAAGACCATACGATCAACATGGCAGCCGGGACGTGCTGGAGCAGAAAAACGTTTGGAAATTTTTCTAAATGGGATCGTTTCCAACTATGCAACCACACGCGATTATCCAGGTATAGACGGAGTTTCTAAACTATCACCCTACATTCATTGGGGCGAATTAAGTGCCAGGGAAATCTGGCACAGCGTAAAAGATCTGCGTCTCAATAACAAAAATCCGCATTGCGCAAAAAGTGTTGAGACTTATTTGAAAGAATTAGCGTGGCGTGAGTTTGCTCACCATCTTCTCTATCATTTTCCGAAGACAGATTGCGAACCTCTAGACGATCGCTTCCGGCAATTTCCGTGGCAAGCAAAAAGCAGTTATTTAAAAGCCTGGCAAAAAGGCGAAACCGGCATTCCAATTGTTGATGCAGGCATGCGTGAACTGTGGGCAACCGGGTGGATGCATAATCGCGTCCGGATGATTGTCGCCTCCTTTCTCGTAAAAGATTTGCTCATCCCCTGGAATGATGGTGCACGTTGGTTCTGGGATACTCTTGTCGATGCCGATCTTGCTAACAACACACTCGGTTGGCAGTGGACGGCAGGATGCGGTGCCGATGCGGCACCATATTTCCGCATCTTTAACCCTTTATTGCAAAGTAAAAAGTTTGACCCTGATGGAGACTACATTCGCACCTGGTTGCCCGAACTGAGCAACCTTTCCAATGATGAGATTCATGAACCCTGGCAATTGGACAAGCAAGCCTTGCAAAGGGCAAAAATTGTTTTGGGTAAAAATTATCCAGCGCCCATCGTCGATCATGCCGAAGCGCGGTTAAAGGCGCTTGCAGCTTTCGACGCAATCAAAGAAGATAGGGGCAAAGAAGATAAGGGCAAAGCAGCTAGAATCGAAACATCAGTGCACAGAGGAAACAAATGAGCAATTCAAAAGCTCTCGATCAAATAGACCATATTGCCATATCCGTAAAAGATGTCGGTAAAGCCGTAGATTGGTATACCAAAACATTCAATTGCGAAGTGGAATATCAAGATGACACCTGGGCGTTTTTGAAATTCGGCAATATAAAATTGGCATTTGTTGTACCCGGTCAACATCCTCGCCACATAGCTTTTGCGGTTGATAACGCTGGTCGCTTCGGAGAATTGGAAAAACATAGAGACGGCACGATCTCAACTTATGTAAAAGATCCGGCCGGCAATTCCGTTGAAATGGTCGAGAGAAGTTCAATCACAAACGATCAACCCCGAAAATTATGAAACGAAATCCAGATGTGTTAATTGTCGGCGCAGGTCTGGCCGGATTGGCTTGCGCTCTTAAACTTATGGAGAAAGGCATTACCTTTCTCATTCTGGAAGCTTCCAATGGTGTCGGTGGCCGCGTGCGCACTGATGTATTCGAAGATTTCCGGTTAGACCGAGGCTTCCAGGTTCTGCTTACCGGTTATCCGGAAGCAAAAAGAGTGCTCGACTACGGTGCTTTAAAATTGCACAGTTTTTATCCGGGTTGCCTTATTCGAGTCGGAGACAGCTTTCACAAATTCGGTGATCCTTTTCGTAACCCGCTCGATATATTCATGACGATGCTTGCGCCGATTGGAACATGGGAAGACAAGTTCGCCATTGCAAAATTGCGCAAACGACTTGTTTCGACGCCATTTGGCGATATCATGCGCGGTCCGGAAACAAGCACAATAGAACTTCTCAGAAGTGAAGGTTTTACGGATGCAATTATCAACCAGTTTTTCCGGCCCTTCTTTGGCGGCATTAGTTTTGACGAAAGCCTCGTAACCTCCAGCCGAATCTTCGAATCTGTCTTCAAATTATTTGCACAAAACGATACAGCCATTCCGCAAGATGGCATGGGAGCTATACCAAACCAGCTCGCCAAAAGATTGCCTCCTAACTCCCTTCGCATGAATACAAAAGTGCTGTCCGTACAAGACGGCATCATGAACCTGCCTCATGGTGAGACCCTGGGCGCACAGGCTATTGTTGTCGCCACAGATGGACCTGAAGCTGCAAAACTACTTGGTGATGACATTACAATTTCACCCAGTCGCGTCGTGACGTGCATGTACTACGCGGCTGGAAAACCACCGCTTGACGAGCCTCTTTTGATTCTGAACGGTGAAGGCAAGAAAGATGGTCCCATCAACAACATGTGCTTTATTAGCAATGTCTGCCCCAGTTATGCCCCTGCGGGACACACACTCGTTTCGGTCACCTTACTTTCGTATCCGGAAGAAGATGAAATGGAGCTTGAAGCGATTGTGCGGGTGCAGCTTAAGGAGTGGTTTCCCGATGAAGCTTACAAATGGCGATATCTAAAAACATACAAATTGGCTCATGGGTTGCCGGATCAAAGCATTCCACACATAAGTGAGATCGAACGCCCGGTTCGTTTGAGGAAGGGCTTGTATGTGTGCGGAGACCATAGGGATACCGCCTCGATTGATGGCGCATTGTATTCAGGCAGAAGAGCAGCGGAGGCGGTACTATCTGAACTAACTCCGTGAAAAGCTTTATCAAATTGCCTTATGGCAAACTTATATTGATTCTCATGTTTTGATATCATTGGTCAGGCACTTTAACGGCGAAATGAGCAACCTGTGACGGCTGGGAGCGGACCTGCAAATAAGAAAGTGAAACGCTGTCCGGCTTGCAAACGCGAGTTTCCGGCAACGGAGATCGTGTGCTCTTATGACAACACGATCTTAATGACGGTCAGCGTCGATCAGCTAATCGGAACAACGTTAGCCGATAAGTATCTGGTCATGTCTGAGATCGGCCGTGGTGGCATGAGCATCGTCTATAAAGGCAAGCACACCCTTATGGATCGCATAGTGGCGATCAAAATGTTGCAATCGCAGTTAGTTGCCGATCCAACCAGCACCAAACGATTTCAACAAGAAGCGCAGGCCGTAAGTTGTCTTGCCCACCCGAACGTTATTGGTGTGTTTGATTTCGGAATTGCACCAACCGGGCAACCATATCTGGTTATGGACCTGGTAGAAGG
>CAJCIF010000072.1 GCA_903970355.1 Actinomycetota bacterium | reverse complement strand
CTTCCGATCTATGCTTGTCGTCCGTGAGCATCTTTAAGCCATAAGTTGGGATGCGGCCATCAGTGGAATTGCCAGCGGCAAGATCAACTTGCTTTAATGAAATTGCGATATACACCAGGTTGGGGTCGAGATCGCGTACTCTGCCAAAATGCAAATTGTAACTTTTGCTCAGCCCTAAATAGCCATCGTCACGCTCGGCGAATTCAGCGGTAAGACCTGCTTCAAGGTGGCTGGCAATTGGTTCAAGGCCAGAGATTGTTGAAACAGTTAGAAATTTGGGATTGTCTGCTTTTACGATTAAAGCCCAAGTATTGTTAAAGCCAAAGGGCGCCATCCAGCGAACACCAAAACGCTCGTCATAATCTTTTGATACTACAGATAGTGCCTGAGCGGGGTCGGCAACCAGGGGCTCATGCAGGACGGCAAGCAGGCTTGTACCAGTGTATTCCGGATACATATCGATTTCGTTGTTTACGAGTGCACCGTGGCAAATCATTGTTCCGCCCAGATCAAATCTCCGTTCTACCTTGAGATGGGTCTTGCCCTCGATCACTTGCGCCATCAATTCGCCCAGAATAATTTGTTCGGAGAATTGTTTAGTGCCTATGCGAACGGGCATCTTAGCGAGCGGACCGTGGCTTATGCTGTATAAGCAAAGCGATCCGGAAAGAAGAACGATCGGCAAAGCAAGAGCACATCTTTTAAGGGCAATTTGAGATGTTAGCGAGCGATCGGCATTGTTGCGGCTGACTGGTTTCAATCCCCACTCAGCGGCACTAAGGGTCAAATCGGCAAGAATAGCCAGAACAGCAGCGGGAATAGCACCCAAAAGAATAAGGCGAGTATTGGAAAGGGCAAGGCCGCGATTAATAAATTCGCCCAGGCCACCGCCTCCTATAAAAGCAGCAAGCGTCGCTAAGCCGATACCAATGACGGTGGCAGTACGAACGCCGGCCATAATAAAAGGAGCGGCAATCGGCAAACGGACATAAAATAACTGCTGCCTGGCATTCAGTCCCAGTCCTTCTGCAGCCAATATTGTTGTTTTGGAAACATTGGCTAACCCTGTCAAAGTATTGCGAACAATGGGCAACAAAGCATAGAGCGTTAGGGCTAGAAAAGCAGGCAGGAAGCCGATGCGATTCAACACCGTCATCAAAAACACAAGCATGGCAAGCCCTGGAATGGTCTGTAAGATGCCCACGGCAGCAAGAATAAAACTGCGCCAGCGCTCGTTGCGAAAAGCAAAAATGCCAATGGCAATGCCTATCACAACCGCTACTAGAGTTGAAAGACCAGCAAGCATTATATGTTCGCTCGTTCTAAGAACTAGCTCGTCGAGCCGATCTCCAACAAAAGTTTGCAGTTCTCTCAAGCTCATTCTTGCAGAACGCTCCCGTATTGAGCCAATTGTCTGGCTGGTCTGGCAAACAGATTGTGAACGAATTCGGTTTTGGGTTTTTGGAGAAGTTCACTCGGCGTGCCAATCTGTTCGAGCCGTCCTTCGTGCATGACACCTATGCTGTCACCAATGGCGAGCGCTTCGAAAATGTCGTGTGTTACAAAGACAATCGTTTTATTTATCTGTTTTTGAATGCGTTTAACTTCTTCTTGTAGTGTCTCGCGGGTTAAGGCATCCACCGCACCGAACGGTTCATCCATGAGCAAATAGTCCGGATCAACGGCAAGGGCACGAGCGACACCGACGCGTTGTTGTTGACCGCCTGAGAGTTCTGAAGGCAACCGATAGCGAAACGTTTCTGGTGGCAGGCCAACGAGTGCCATCAATTCTTCTCCTCTTGCTCGGCGCTTTTCGGCATTCCAGCCAAGAAGTTTCGGCACTATGCAAATGTTTTCCTCAACGTTCATGTGTGGAAACAATCCAATTTCCTGAAACACATAACCAATACGGCGCCGCAAAATAACAGGATCGATATTGGCGACATTTTCGCCTCCCACAAAAACCAAACCGGAAGTGGGCTCAACCAGACGATTGATTGTTTTTAAGATCGTGCTTTTGCCAGAACCTGACGAACCCACTATGGCCAGAGTATGTCCCTGCGGAACGACAAAGGAAATGTCCTTAACGGCAAAGGACTGTCCGCCATCATGGCTTTTGCTTACGTTTTCTACCTTTATCACGATAAAATTTTCAGAAGAGACATCATCTGTTGAGGACACATTATGCCAAAAGCCATTTGGAACGGGGCCGTTATCGCTGAAAGCGATCAATGTAAGGAAATAGAAGGAAATCAGTACTTTCCGCCTGAAGCTGTTAACAAAGGCTTCCTGGCGCCCAGCTCCACCAACACGGTCTGTTCCTGGAAAGGCGTTGCAAGCTATTACGATGTAAAGGTTAACGGCGAGCTAAACAAGGATGCCGCTTGGTATTATGCTAATCCGAAGGAAGAAGCGAAAGAAATCGCCGGTTATATCGCCTTTTGGAAGGGCGTCAAAGTTCGTTAATGCAGTATGGCTCTTAAGTACGATGTTGTAGTAATAGGTGGCGGGCATGCCGGCTGCGAAGCCGCGCACGCTGCTGCGAAGTTGGGTTGCAATACACTGCTTTTGGCCGTCAATCTGGATACGATTGGCGCTATGCCTTGCAATCCGGCTGTGGGCGGGCCCGGTAAATCGCATTTGGTGAAAGAAGTCGATGCGCTGGGCGGTGTTATGGGTATTGCTGCCGATGCCACCTATATTCAATTGCGCACACTTAATTTATCACGCGGTCCGGCCGTTCAGTCATTGCGTGCTCAATCGGACAAGAGAGAATACAGCATCTGGATGAAGCGATTCCTGGAATCGTTGCCCAATCTCACTTTGCGCCAGGGGATGGTTACAAAATTCCTGGTTGAGCAAGAACGTTTCACAGGTCTAGAACTCGCCTTTGGTGATCGAATCGAAGCAAAAGCGGTTGTCTTGAGCGCCGGTACTTTTTTGGAAGGCACAATTTGGATCGGCAAAGAAACAATGCCTGCCGGGCGAGCTGGCGAATTTCCAGCTGTGGGGCTGTCTTCATCATTGCGGTCGCTTGGTTTTGAGCTGGGACGTTTAAAGACAGGCACACCACCAAGACTGGACGGCCGCACGATCGATTACTCGCAATTGCCGATTGTACCCGGTGATGAAAATCCATCGTTTTTCTCTTTTCTGGGCAATCGT
>CAJCIF010000071.1 GCA_903970355.1 Actinomycetota bacterium | reverse complement strand
CAATTGACGTGCAGGTGCGCGGTCTGGATCTCAAAACAAACTTTGCCTTAGCGGAGAAAATTCAGGATCAAATAAAAGCCATTCCTGGAGCTGTAGACGTTCATATCAAGCAATCTATCAATGGCCCGGTCATCAATGTGGACGTAGACAGAGAGAAAGCTTCGCAGTTAGGATTCGCTCAACGTGATGTCGCCAATTCGATGTTGGTATCACTTAGTTCCAGCTTTCAAACAGCGCCAAACTTCTGGGTCAATCCCAAAAATGGTGTCAACTACAGCCTTGCCGTGCAAACACCGCAAAGATTGATAGCGGATTTGACGGATCTTTCAAATACGGTTGTAACTTCAGCAGATGGCAGCAAGACACAGTTGTTGGGCAATCTTGCCTTGTTCTCTCGCGCCTACGCTCCAACCATTATCAATCACTACAACGTTCAACCAGTTGTGGATATTTTGGCCAACGTTGAAGGAACGGATTTGAATTCTGTTGCTCAGAAAGTTGAACAAATTGTCGCTGCCTACCAAGGCAAACTTCCACACGGTGTTTTTCTTGATGTAAGAGGGCAAATGGTGAGCATGAGAACTGCCTACACCGGGTTGCTCTCCGGCATAGTGCTGGCGCTCGTTCTTGTCTATTTGCTTCTCGTTATCAATTACCAGTCCTGGACAGATCCGCTCATTATTTTGATGGCTATACCAGGAGCTCTCTGCGGAATTATTTGGGCTCTCTTTCTAACGCAAACAACCTTCAGCGTTCCTGCATTGATGGGAGCGATTATGAGTATAGGTGTTGCGTCGGCAAACAGTATTCTTGTTATAAGCTTTGCGCGGGAGCGATTGGCGGAAGGAATGAGCGCTCTCAATGCTGCTCTAGCTGCCGGGGAAACACGTTTCCGGCCCGTGCTTATGACCGCTGCCGCAATGATTATTGGTATGGTGCCAATGGCGATAGGCTCCGGCAGCGGTGGCGCTCAAAATGCTCCACTGGGTCGTGCTGTTATTGGCGGTCTGGTGATAGCCACATTCTTTACTCTTATCTGGGTGCCCTTGGTCTTTAGCGTCATTCACCGCAAAGCCCACGTGAAAAATACACCGCCGGCTCAGCCTGTCGTCACTGGGCATTAGAGCGCATACCTGTTAAGATGCCTTGCATGATGGCACTTAACGAACACAATCATTTACCAGGTTTAACCGAAGAAGCGCAGAAGAAGCTGGATGTCGGCAAAGTAGTTGTACTTGGCGCAACCGCTTCCGGCATAGCTGTTTCCAAAAGTCTTATTCAGTTGGGCTTGAGGAACGTTCTTGTTGTCGATAAAGAAGCAGAGTCTCTCGCTGCTGCTGCAGAAGAGCTGCATGACTTGACGGAAGAGTATCCGGACGCAAATGTATTGATTCGCAAGGAAAAATTGCAAGCAAATACACTGGAACAGCTCGTGCAAAATTGCGGAGTTGTTATCGACGCCCTTTCAGACTGGCAAGACAAGTTACTCGCTAGCGATGTTTGCATGAGTGTAGGACGCCCACTCATACACTCCGGCGTAATTGGTTTTCGCATGCAGATCTATTCCATGCTGCCTAAGAAATCAGCCTGCTTGCGTTGTGCTCTGCCTCTGGCAGGCATAGACGACGTACCTCACAAGCCCCCTTCACCAATCGGGGTGAGCGCCGTTGCACAAATGGTGGGATCCTGGCAGGCTATTGAGGCCTTGAAAATAATTGCTCAAATTGGGGCAACGCAAGGCAATGAACTTTTCAAATTTGATTCACTGAGTGGCGAATTCGAAATTATTCGCGGACTAGATCCGCAACACGACTGTCCTGATTGTGGCAGTGTGCGCAAGCGAAAATGATTTTTAATGCGTGCTTTCCGCATCGTTCTTCAAAAGAATTATTTCAATCACCTCCTGAATTACGCATACTTCATCTCGGGCTCATTCATACCCTTTTTGAACCACCGAATAAATTTGCGGCCAAAGCTTCTGGGTTTACCTTGCGACAGTACAATGTCTTTTGTCTCCACCGCTCGATAGCTCACATATGGATTGGAATCCTCCGTGAGCGCATCCAGAAGTTCGATTGGTGTGTTGATATCATCGGCCAAACCTAGCCTCACATCTGGATTCTCATCAAATGCGATCCTGTAGCTTATGTAAGCAGGAGTTGACGGATTCGTGCCTACGGCAACCCGGACATCAGCGTTCTTGTCCGTCGCTAGTACTTCCAAAATGTCTTTCGGCGTGCGGGGATTTTCTGCTACCCTCAAACGTATTTTATCGATGTCGCTGTGGGCCATAACTTCCAGTAGCTCGGGAGAGCAGCTCTGGCTGCCAGCTTTTATATAGTTACTCAGTAAATCTCCGTATTGTCTTGCTCCCAACATATCCAAACCTCCATCAGTCTATTTAGCTAGAGCCGGCTATAGAAGCCAGTTAAAGGGAAATAGCCATCAAGAGATACCGTCAAAGAATCGAGGATCTCTTTGGCAATGAAACACTTAGCTCGGCAGCCTCAGAAATACTGAGGCTGCCTTTTTTGCTAGTTTTGTCCGGCATGGCGTGCCGGTATTTTATGCTTCAGGATTATTCAACTTTATTATCGTCAAACTGGCGCAAACCCTCCCTAATAGCAGAATTTGGGCTAATCCAAACGAAGGCAAATTGAACCTTCCAGTTATTTTTTATAGCAAAAGTTTTTTCGGAACGCAAGGCCCTAATGATTCCGACTTTATATCTAGGCATTGCTCTCCGAAAAACTTTAAAAAATCCTACAAAGTGACAACCACCCCCATTCTTCTGAGTAAATTATTCAGTGGGTGTTGCTCAATATCTATCTTAATGAGTGATACCACTAAACATGGTTCCTAGCTTCAGTGCGGGTCAGAACCAATTCAATAATCAATAAAACTGACCTGTATTGCACAGACAACTTATGCAAGGAGGCGTAGTTATGTTGTTTCAGAAACTTACTGATAACGATCTTTTCGGCTCTGTGCGTGACATGCAGCGGCTTCAGAATTCACTGAATCGGTTGCTGTCGGATCGCATTCCGGTAGAGGCATCAGCCGAATTCCCCCCCTTAAATGTTTGGACTTCCGAAAACGGGGTGATCGTTCGTGCTGAGATCCCTGGCGTTGCTCCAGAGGATGTTGATATTTCTTTGGTCAACGACACATTGACACTAAGAGGGTCTCGAAACCCAGATGAATTGAAAGAAGGAGAATCCCGTCATCGTCAGGAAAGGGGTTATGGACTTTTCACACGCTCACTGCAACTGCCGTTTGGTGTAGAAGCAGATCATGTCCAGGCAAGGTTCAGCAACGGTGTTTTGCAAATCACGCTTCCGCGTTCAGAAGCAGAAAAGCCGCGGCGAATAAGCGTTGTATCCGAATCATAGTTTTTCCGGTAAAAGAAGGAGGTTTGCCATGCCAAACGAACTTTTAGAAATGAACAGACAAGAAGTTGCCAGTCAGGGCTCTGCTGAGCAGACAAGGACGCACAAGCTCTACACTCCAATAACCGATATCCATGAATCAAAAGAACAATTGGTCTTGTTGGCCGATATGCCTGGTGTAAAGCAGGATGGGGTGGACATTACACTCGAACAGAACATCCTGACGATCTATGGCCATGTCGACCAGCCCGAGCTTCCTGGCTACACCTTAACTTATGCCGAATACGGCATAGGGAGCTACAAGCGTGTCTTTGCTCTCTCAAATGAAATTGATAGAGAAGGCATTCAAGCGTCAGTCAAAAATGGCGTGCTTAAGTTGGTGTTGCCAAAAAGCAAGCGTGCTATTCCAAGAAAAATCGCTGTGCAGGCTGAATAACAAAGAACCAACAATTTGAAGGAGGAGGCTATTATGGTTTTCAACGGTAAACTAATACCCTGGAACTGGAGCAAGAAAAA
Organism: Actinomycetota bacterium; assembly: GCA_903970355.1. Classification (GTDB taxonomy): domain Bacteria; phylum Cyanobacteriota; class Vampirovibrionia; order Obscuribacterales; family Obscuribacteraceae; genus CAJCIF01. The sequence goes on along the minus strand of CAJCIF010000071.1, from coordinate 2,653 downwards.
TCTTCCTGTCAGAAAGGAAAACGGCTCGCATAGCGAGCACGCCTTGGAAAATTTTTTCCGTACTTTCGAAATGGGTTTGGTTACTCCCTTTTCGGATCTATCGGAAGGCATGTTCCAGCCGCGTGTTGAAGTGAAGGAACGATCGAACGATGTGCACGTTTCGGTAGAGTTGCCAGGCATCGACGAGAAAGAACTCGATGTCTCCATCAACGACAACTACTTGATCATCCAGGGCGAGAAGCGACAAGAGAAGGAAGAGAATACGAGCGGTTATTACCGAATGGAGCGCACCTATGGATCTTTCCGTAGAAGCATTCCCTTCCCGTGCGAAGTCGATAAGGATAAATCCGAGGCAACATTTAAGCGTGGCGTCCTTACTGTGATTTTGCAAAAGAAGGCCAACTCACAACAACACATAAAGAAAATAACTGTCAAAAAAGAATGAATAAATTTTGAAGGAGGTTATTTATGGTACCGACTCTTAGTTTGTCTCAGATTGGCAAACGTAAAGCGACATTGATAGCGTTATCGTTTGCTTTTGCATTCGGATTTACTGGGGGACTAATGCTGCACTCAGAAGCGCAAAGTTCACCAAAAGTAACTGGGGCTGAATCAGAAACTCAAGTTCGTGTCCACACCGGAACGACTAGCAGCCCTCAAAAGCCTTCCGATCTAGATGCTGCGATAAATAAATTACGCGCATCTGCATCAAGGCTAAGTCTCCCTTCCAATATGTTTGAACCGTGGTGGAAAACTATGCAGCATGATCCCGATGCAAGCTGGATGTTGCGAAACTTCGACGTTATGTCATCAGACATGGACCGAAACTGGGTTTTCCCCATTGGCATGGGCGCTTATATTCCGCGTCTGGATACTACTGAGCAGGATAACGAAATCAAGATTACCGCCGAGGTGCCTGGCATCGAAGATAAAGACCTTGAGGTCACCGTGAACGACAACTCGGTTACGATCAAAGGCGACAAGAAGGATGAAGTAACACAGTCAAAGACTGATAAGTCATTTAATGCGATCGAACGCTCATACGGAGCTTTCGAGCGAACAATCTCGCTGCCATGTAAGGTGCAAAGCGAGAATGCGCAAGCTACCCTGAAAAATGGCGTCCTTACAATCACTGTACCTAAAAGTCAGTTGGCTCAAAACGAAGGAAAGAAGCTCACTATTCGACGCGAGTAACTTAGTCAGATCAGTTCGATCAAAAGCAATCGCCGCCGAATAGCGTTGGATACAAGTGTCCTTTTGATTAGGCTGTCCGACTCGTTTGAAAAAGGAGGTAAAAGATGATGACAGCAACTTATAATTCTCGAAGTTTAAAAACATCGTTATCGATGTTAATTACGGCAACCATTTTCGTGGGGTTACCGAAATCCGACTTCGCTTTTGCAGCTGCACAAAGAGCAGAAGACAATGCGACACAAGCAGAAACTACTAAACGGTCTGAACAAAAAACTACGGACAAGCGAAAAGAAATAGTCTCAGAAGCAGTCTCCACGTTGCGTGAAACTCAAGATGCCCTGAAATTATTGGATGATGGAAAGAACAAGGATGCTCTGGCTGCAGTTGAAAGAGCTACAGGAAAGCTTGAGATTGTCCTGGCCCGCGATCCGAAAGTATCCTTGGTTCCAATTGACGTAAGAGTGGTTACAACTGATATCTATGGTTCTCTCGATACGATCAAAAAAGCAAAGCAAGATGCCAAGAAAGCGCTGGACGAAGGCCATGTTCAAGTCGCAAGAAACCTGCTGGCCGCCCTTGCCAGCGAAACCGTAATCAGTACATCGAACATCCCGTTAGCCACTTATCCAACCGCCCTCAAAAAAGCTGCAAAGCTGATTGACGAAAATAAAACTGCTGAGGCAAAAACGGTGCTCCAGGCTGCTCTTGATACATTGGTTGTAACTGACGTCGTAGTCCCGCTACCCGTAGCCCGAGCTCGAATCAACTTAGATAAGGCAGAAGAGCTTGCCAAAAAGAAAAATCGCACGCAGCAGGAGAACAAAGAGCTATCCGGTTATATAACCTCGGCAGATGCGCAAATCAATTACGCCCAGGAGCTCGGCTATGGGCAGAAGACTGAATTCGATTCGTTCCACAAACAGATTGAAGAGATTAGGAGTAAGACTTCTGGTGGAAAAACCGGGACCAATTTCTTTGATCAGGTAAAAACTTACATAGAGACTATGACAAAAAACAGCCAGCATAAAGAGCCAAGCGCCAGCAAATGATGTTTCGTTGCAACGGTCAGCCGCTGCCAATGAGGTTTGGGTTGGAATAGGATCTAGACCAGTAGCTTCAGCCCGTCGACTGCTGTCCAGCACTACTCCATACACAAGTTTTTGGACAGGCAATTTCTTTGGTAAATCTCCCGCAAAAGCAGTCTAAGGGCTGAGTAGACACCAATGTAAAAGATCGTGAACAAAACATCGAGGTCGCAAAAATCGAAGTTCTCTTTTGGTATAAAAATATTGGTTCGAATTACAGTCCAAGTTACGAATTACGTGTCCGAAGTACAGTCCGAGTAATTTGTCCGAAGTACAGTCCGAGTAATTTGTCCGAAGTACAGTCCGAGTAATTTGTCCGAAGTACAGTCCGAGTAATTTGTCCGAAGTACAGTCCGAGTAATTTGTCCGAAGTA
>CAJCIF010000070.1 GCA_903970355.1 Actinomycetota bacterium | reverse complement strand
ATGTATATAACAAACATAGTCCCTTCCGACATCCTTGCGCATTTGGCGTATCGCTTCGAGGAATATCAGACTTTCGATGTCGCCTACGGTGCCGCCCACTTCGATGATTACGACTTCTGCCTGAGAATGCTGGGCTGCTTTGCGAATGAAGTTTTTGATTTCGTTAGTAACGTGCGGAATCATCTGCACGGTGCCACCTAAATAGTCACCGCGGCGTTCCTTTTCCAAAACGCTCTTATAAATAGAGCCGGCTGTAACATTGTTCATCCGGCTCAAGTCGATGTTTATGAAGCGTTCATAGTGACCGAGGTCTAGGTCTGTCTCCGCACCATCCTCGGTCACGAAGACTTCCCCATGCTGATAGGGGCTCATTGTGCCCGGATCCACATTCAGGTAGGGATCTAGTTTCACGATTGTGGTGGTTATCGATCGCGCTCTTAGCAGTCTTCCTAACGAGGCGGCGATGATTCCCTTTCCTAAAGAGGAGACGACTCCACCAGTCACGAACACATACCTGGTAGTCATACTGCCTCCATCTCCTATCAAAGTTCAATCATAACTATAAGCCATCTTGGCTTCCATTGGAAATGGAAACTTGCTTAGAGTCCCTTATAATGCTCAGTCGCCGATCTTGGGTACGCGAAAGAATGCCTTTTCGGCATCCGGAGCGCCCTCTAGCACCGACTCATGTCCGGGAGATGGTTTCACTTCATCTTCCCTCATAATATTTACGACCTGAAGGGCATGAGACATCGGCTCAACATTCGTTGTATCGATAGCTTTTAGCTCTTCGAAGTATTGCAAGATATTGCCAAGTTGCTCTGTATAAAGCTCTTCTTCCTTCTCCGAAAGGCTTAATCTAGCCAGTTTTGCGATGTGTTTTACAGTATCTCGGGTAATCATTGATGCTCGGTTTTCGGGTGAAGAGGGGGCGGTGGTTGCACAGCATTAGCAGTTTGGTGTGCTTCAACCTCGCTTTGTGGAACAGTTGGATAAAGGAAATCCAAAACAACCTTTATCGAGGCTGCAACCGGAATGGCAATTAACATGCCAAGCCCGCCAGCCAGGACCTCTCCACAAAGAACCGCAAAAATTACAGCCAGCGGGTGAAGGTCTACTGCATGCCCAATTATACGAGGGATGATGATGTAATCCTCAGCCCAACGAGCTGCTGTGTAACACAAAATAATCCAAATTGCGCAATCGAATCCGGCCGGGGTCGTTGAAATGCCCACCAGTGTTGCCGTGCTGGTCGCCAGGATCGGACCCAAGACTGGAATGATTTCTAGAAAACCACTTAAAAGAGCTATGACCAGAGCGTAATGTATGTGGAAGATAAAGTGCAGAAATAACCAGGCGACAACGGCCATAATCGTGATCAAAAGTAACTGGCCTTGTACATATCGGCTCAACATCTTGTTCATTTGCTGAGAGAGGCTAATTGCCGTATGGCGTCTATCTTCAGGCATGAAGCGTAAGAAGAAATGACCGACCCTGCGATTATCAACAATTAGATATATCGAAGACACCACGCAAACTAGAAGAGCAAGCATAGTTTTTGAAAATAAAGTTCCGTAATGAATGAGTTCAGCCGGCTTGCCAAAACTCGTTTCAATTGAATTGATTATTTCCTTGGTTGCATCGTCAACATTTATGCCAAGACCAAGGTGGTTATTTAGTTGGTCAAGCAGGTTTCCCACTAACTCTACTTTGTGCTCGGCAAGTTCTCCCATCTGTTTAGCAAGGTGCGGACCAAACCACCAAATAAGACCCGCTATTGAGACAACAAAGAGCAAATAAATGATCGCAACTGCGGCTCTTTTGTCGATCTTAGTTGTATTGCTAAGCGCTTCGACAATTGGCAAAAGTAGATAAGCGATAATCGCGCCTACAATAAAAGGCGGAAAAATTTCGCGTACGGCGTATAGAAACCAGACGACCAGTAAGACGGAAAGCAATCTGAAAAACATTAGTTTGGCATTCTCAGCAATGACCTACTTCCTCTTTTTTAGCACGCATAAGGGCAGAAACCGTAAGGGTAGCTTTTTTGTTAATGGTCGGTTTTTCTATTGGCAAGACCCTTAAGCTAACTACAGACTTACTCTTGCAGCGCAGAAGGAAACTTCGACTTGTCACTTAGAAATGCTGCTTTAGAACCACACAGCACATCCGAAAAAAAATCAATTGTGACCTGAACAGCAGGTCCGATGTCACCAGTACCATGTCCACCACCCACCACTGTAAAAAATGAAACTGGCACTTGTTTCGCTTTAAGAACGTGGAAGAAATCCTGAGCTTGAGCGTAAGGCACAAGTTCATCTTTATCGCCGTGCACAATTAAGAAGGGCGGATTACCCTTTTTCGCATAGCTAGCGGGGCTTGCTTCTTTGGCCCGCGAAGGTATCTTTTCCGGATCATCACCAAGAAATTCCCGCATCACCTGTTTTATAAAATCGGCCGTTTGGAAATGGGCGGCTTGTTTATTGACAGTCAAAAAATCGATCGGTCCGGACCAATCTGAAACAGCCTGTACATCGCTTGAAACTTGATTGTTTCCTAAATTACCTTCGAGAGTCTTTTCAGATGGAGCACCAGATGTAGTGCCTAATATCGCCACAAGATGTCCTCCTGCCGACATACCGATCGCGCCAATTTTATGAGCGTTCAAATGGTACTTTTCGGCATTGGCACGCAAAAAACGAACAGCCGCTTTCACATCATTGACCTGAGCTGGGAAATTAGCTTCTGGTGTTAACCGGTACTCAATAGAAGCAACGGCGAATCCAGCGCGCAAAAGGCAGGACATAAGGCCACCGCCATCGGTTTTATAACCGGAACGCCAGCCCCCTCCATGTATCCAAATGATTAAAGGCACTGGCGACAGATGATTTATGCTATGGGCTTGATCAGGCACGAACAAATCGAGAACCTGGCGAGGATTATGACCATTAGGTACGTAGTTGACGTCTTTAAAAGGGCTAACCCAGGTCGGTATGACAAGAGGCGGGTCTGAACGTGCTTCCAGGGGAAAATTCACGCAGAGCCAGACAAGAAAGAGGGGAATTAGAAGTATTCGTTGAAATAAACGCATTTAGTTTAGTGCACAGATGCAACCGGTGCCGGTGCTAATTCGCTGAAGTCGTGAATTTGGGCATTGGCCAATTTGCCCAAATACCAGGCTGGATGAAATCTTTCGCCGTGACTGTTGCTATATTCGATCAGCCTGTCGTAGCAAAAGGAGAGCGATTTTTCCTTGGCTAGAGAAAGAAGACCTCGCTTTAGGCCAGTGCCATCAGCCATTGCCATATCCACATCATTTACTGCCACAACTTTCTCTTGCAACGCGTAAACAGCTTCATTGAACATGGGCAAAATGATGCGGTAGACATCAAATACTCCGCCTTTTGATGAACTGCCTGAATCTATCTTTATTTCAGATAAAAGCTTGGCTAAGCTCGGATTGAGTTCTCGTTTTTCGTCTTTACCATAGATTTTTCCAGGAGTGTGCTGATAAATGCCCGCACCACTTTTCTGGCCGAGAAAGCCGTTATCAACTAACTTTTGCAATAAGGGAGAAGTCTTAAAACGAAGACCATATTGCGCACTCAAAAACTGATTGACATGAAAACAGACATCAACTCCTGTCATATCCAGAAGCGTTAACGGCCCCATGGGCAGACCAAAATCAACAGCCGCTTTGTCAATTTCTTCCGGTCCGTGTTTGCCCTCTTGTAGCACATAGAGAGCTTCATTGAGATAGGGGAATAAGAGCCGATTGACGAGAAAGCCAGGACATTCTTCTACTTTGACCGGATTTTTCTGCATTGTGCGGCACAAATCGATTGCGGCATTGACTGTCTCTTCGCTTGTCTTGACACCAGGAATAACCTCAACCAGTTTCATGACATGGGCCGGATTGAAAAAGTGCATGCCTACAACTTTATCCGGGCGCTTTGTTGCTGAAGCAATTTCCGAAACAGATAGTGCCGAAGTATTGGTTGCGAGTATGGCGTGCGCCGGGCAAATCTTGTCCAACTCTTGAAAGACTTTCAGCTTTACTTCAATTTGCTCAAGGGCGGCTTCGATCACGAGATCGACTTCGTCAAATCCGTCAAATCCAGTTGTCCCCTTGATTTTAGCGAAGTGGCTATCCGCCTCTGCCTGGGTCAGCACTTCCTTTTTTACACGCGAGTCGTACATGCGCTTGATATTTGCAAGTCCCTTTTCAACGTAGCCCGCTTCGATGTCCTTCAGCACAACCTGAAGGCCTGCCTGGCTTAGAACTTGTGCAATGCCCGAGCCCATAGCACCTGCGCCGACAACCGCTGCCTTATAAAATTTCATCGAAATCAACCACTCCGTTAAGATAGTTTCTGGAGGGTATGCTAGCATCTTGCAAACCGTGTTCTGGGTAAGACACACATCCCCTTGCGCTCAGCATTCTTCTTGAATGTAGGAGGAATTATTTGGCCAGCCAATTCGTTCACACTCTCCTCAGGAGAACGCCGGCAGAAGCTTTTGATGCAGTCGAGACTCCTAAACATCTTGGCTGGATTATGCTCACAGCTCTCGGAATTGGTGCCACCATCGGTGCTGGCATATTTGCCATGCCCGGAATCATCGCCGGTAAGGCCGGGCCAGCCGGAATTCTTTCTTTCATCATCACCGGCAGCGTCGTTCTTTTTGTAGCGATCTGCTATGAGCGCTTTTCGTGCGTAATGAAACACGGCTGTTCAGCCTACAGTTACGTTTACCACTCAATTGGAGAAGTGTTTGCCTGGATAGTGGCATTCGGGCTTTTTCTTGAATACAGCTTTGGCTCTTCCGCTGTTGCTATCGGCTGGGGTGAATATTTAAAACGCGCCCTTGGATTTTCTATGCCGCAATTCTGGAGCGGTCCGGTTGAAATAAACGGCCATTTTCAATTCGGCATAAACATCATTGCAGTGAGCGTCATTATCGTCGTAACCTTAATTTTGATCTTTGGCGGCGTCACCAAATCGGCCCAACTCAATTTCCTCTTAGTATGTCTCAAACTCTTTCTGCTTGTCACTTTCCTTATTGTCGGCATCCGGCATGTCAACCCGGCTAATTGGATGCCTTTCATGCCGAGAGGCTGGAATGGCGTTCTGGAAGGGGCAGCAACAGCGGTTTTCCCTTATGTCGGTTTTGATGCTCTTTATACTTTTGCACGTGAATCGAAAAGTTTGCGCGACACGCGCTGGGCAACTTACTGGTGTGTCGGCATCGTCGCTTTTTTGTATGTCACTGTTATGGCAGTTGCAACCGGACTGGCACCGGCTTATGTCAATGGTCAACCTAATCCTCTTTTTGCCGGCAACGAAGCGGCTGCACCACTGGCGATACTACTCAGTCATGTCGGTGAAGGTTGGACTGCTCAGCTGATCGCATTCGGGGCCGTACTGGGGATTTTCAACGTTCTGCTTGTGCTCTGTATGGGTGGCCCGCGCATCTTCCGCAATATGGCTGAAGACGGTCTTTTGCCACCAATTTTTCAAAAAACGAACAAAGGCAACCCGACTCTCGGAATAGCCATAAACGGCATCCTCGTCGCCATTACGGCCGGGCTTGTCCCTTTTGGCGAAATTGCCGACATGATGGTGCTCGGTACCTTGATCGCTTTTATTTTCGTTTGCATCGGTGCCTTACGCCTGAAATTGGTTAATCCGGTTTTGGCTATTATCGGTGCGATTGCCTGTTTTATTCTGGCAATCAAGCTTAATCCGCTTGTCCTAAAGGTCTATGGAATCACCTGCCCGATTGGGCTTGTTATCTACTTCACCTACAGCCTCTCTCACAGCAAGTTGGGCAAGCGGCAAAATGCAGCTCTACTGGCGGCTGGCGAAGATAGCCTCAAGGTCGGCGACTCTCATTGAGCGGTCTAATCCGACACCTCAACCTAAATCCTGAAAGGCAATACCAGCTTAGGCTTTCATGACTTATTAGTAATTATTAACACTTTTGAGTGTGTTTGAAAATTGGCGTTTCAGGGTTTTAATTTCTATAGAAAGTGCTTGTTAGCGACAAGTACAGAGAGTTCGTAAGGGGTAATTACAGAGCCCACTCTCGTTATGATGGCGGTCAGGGAATGAGTGTTCACGAGTTAGATATAACTCCACGTTCGAATGTCAAGAGCAAGACCGGCTTGCACCTCGTCTGGAAGGTTTTGCTCAATGCCGCTCGTGCCGCTCGCAAGCAGGGCAATGACGCCGAAGCGCGCCGTCTCTACGAACAAACTTTGAAGGCTGTGAAAGAATATCGCGGCAGCAGCAGCGAAGATGTGCTCGCCATTGAAGACGAACTAAAGAATCTGCAAACAGCAGGACCAGCCCCGGCAAAAACCGAATCTGTCCTGGTAGAAGCAGCTGCCGACGCTACAATCGAGGCCGATTTTCAATCTGAATGGAACGAACTGCGCGCTCAAGCAGAGCACCTCAAGCGCGACAAAAATTTCGTTGAATCGGAAAAGAAGTGGCGGCAAGCTCTAGACGAAACATATGAATTTCAAAGCGACGACCCCCGCATCGCAAGAAGCCTGGAAGGTCTGGCTGAAGTGTTATGGCTGCAACACAAGTACGATGAAGCAGAGAAAAATTGCGAACAGCTTTTGAAGTTCTACGAGTCCAATTTCGGCATGGAAAATTTCCAAGTTGCAACTGTAGCGAACAATCTGGCGCTGCTAAGCCAATTTCAGCGTAACTATGGGGCAGCGGAAAAATACTTTAAACGGGCTATTGAAATACGCACGAAACTCTTCGGCGAAAATCACCCCGACGTACTTAACGTCATGGCCAACTACGCAAATCTACTGACGCTCTTGAGTAGACCGTCCGAAGCAGCCGAAATAAAACAGAAAAGCCGATTGGCAGGAGGCGGACGCTGGGCTATTTCCGGGCGTTGGAAAGCCTATGCGCCAGTTGGTCAAAATATTAGCGCCAGTCACAGCACAATTGAAGCAACTAAGCGGGAAGGCGATGATTCATTGCTAGGCTGGGGTCAACTGCGTGCCAGAGCCATGTCTCTTGCTGCTGAAGGCAATGATCTTGCTTCGCTTAAAGTTTGGCAAGAAGCTCTAAGCGTTTACGAAAAAATGATGAGCGAAAGCGATCCGCGCTTAATTGCAACCCTGAGCGGCATTGCCGATTGTCTTTGCAATTTGGCCCGCTATACCGAAGCAGAGCCTATTATGGAACGCTCCATCTACTTGAAGCGCAAAAACCTTCAGTTGCCACCAGCGAATTTGGCGCGCAGCATTCTGCGTCTTGCCAAACTCTATTACCTGCAAGGCAAATACGACAATGCTGAACCGATGCTGCAAAAGTACATTGAAATTCAAGCCGAACAACCAAATGCACAAGTTGATGTAGCGCTCGGCTACTACAACATCGCTCAATTAGAACTGGCTCGCGGCCGATACGATCAAGCCGAAGACTCATACCAGAAGGTGCTTGTAATTCGACAAGAGTTGTTGGGTGAAGATCACGCAGACACTGTCTACGTCCGCAACGCCTTGAAGAAAATTGCCACTCTAAAAGCTAAGCGGTAAAAGCTAAACGGCAAAAGCTAAATATTGATCAATAAAAATTGATCAAATATTGATCACGATCTTCTCTTTTGGAAATCGCACTTTCGCAAGCTTAGAATAGGCATCATCTGCGGCTCGATAGCCCATGGCGCATTGAACCAGGCTTCGCAATCCCTTTTCTTTTAAACCAAGTATCTCGTCGAATTTTGCCGGTTCAAGACCTTCCATCGGTCCGGTATCGACGCCAAAGGTTGACGCGGCTGCAATAGTTACACCAAGAGCGATATAGCATTGGCGGGCCATCCAGTTTTCCAAGAATTCAGGCGATTTCGATTGAACGAATCCGACCATGGAACTTTTGAAACCATCCAGGCTCTCAACGGAAACGTTGCGAACTTGAGCAATCGAATCGATGTATTCCTGGACGTAATCGATTGTCAGTTCATTCAGCCTTGCTACAACAAGCAAATGGGAACAGTCGGCTGGTTGCGGTTGGTTGAAAGAAGCAGCTACCAGCTTTTCCTTTACAGACTGATCGGTGACAACAATGAATCGCCAGGGTTGCAAGCCAAAACTGGAGGGCGAAAGAATGGCGGCTTTTTCAATTTCGCTCCAAACGGCTGGATCAATTTTTCGGGTCCGATCAAATTTCTTGACAGCACGGCGCCATTGCAGCGCTTCTGTGATATTTCCAGCGACCTTCTGTTCAACAACCATGGCTTTTTCTCCATAACCGGCCTGCCAGAATGATACGGCAAAAAAGCAAGTTTTCCTGCCAAGCGGA
>CAJCIF010000069.1 GCA_903970355.1 Actinomycetota bacterium | reverse complement strand
ACTTTGATATTTGATCAAATTCCGCATCAGAAATTATTTGGGTTGGCCCTATCATTACGAGAGTTCCTTTTACATCTTGTAGCTCGCGATAGGCTCGCTGCCAGGCTTCGCTGTGCAGCCCAGCTTTCGTCGCCAGCTCATACAAAGCCATCAAGCCGCTTTGCTTTTGATTGAAAATGGAAGGCATAAGCTTAGCTTCTTCCAAAAAATTTTCGCCGCCCTGGTCATATTTCAAACCAAAGAAAACGGCGACAATGCTAACTGCAATCAGCAACCCGACCTGCCACCAAATGGACATATTGTTATCACTGTTATTGCTGCTTAGATTTTGCATTTGCCTCAATGCTCGTTTGAATTTCGCCCAGCAGTTGTTTGCAGGTATTAAAGTCTTCGTCCTTTGCCACCCTGTCTCCAAACCAGAAGGCATCTACAAGATTGGCTAACTGTCGGAAGACCTTTTGGATCGCCGTATTTCCGCTCAAAGCATAGTAATACTCGATATTGGTGCGAGTAGGGTTAAAGGCAATAGTGGCCGATTCATCGAGAAGACGCAGGCAAGCCATATAGAGAGAGCGGCAGGCCGAACGCCAATCTTTTGCAGCAGCAAGTTTGTCTGCTTCACTCTGCCACTCCCCGCTATTCAAACGCACAGAAACAGCTGAAGGTCCGGCAACGTTTCCGCGTTTTCTTTTTCTTTCCTGGTTCAATCTCAGAATCAATATATAGATGCCCAGGCCAAAGCAAACGATTCCAACTCCATAGAGCAATAGTTTGAATACATTGCCCATGGCACTGGTATCGACTCGTGTTGCCTGAAAATTGATTTGAAATTGCTGAGCAAGCCAGCGCACAAAATCGGTGAACCATTCTTGAAAACTAGAGAATGCTTCTGATGCTTTGCTGAAGCGATAGTGTTGAGCCGTTTCGGCAATCAACTGATGAAAGTCTCGAAATTCCCTGGCCATTTAAGCTCCACTTAATTCGAGTTTTTCCAATCTCTTTACCACGTCCGTTGCTTGTTCTCGCATGGTCAAGTCTCGATAAAAGAGGCCCTGACAAAAAAAGAAAATGGGCCAGAGAAACATATTGATCATGGATTCCCACACTTGTCCAAAGACTAAGAGGTAGGGAGGAATTTGCGTCATACTCGTGCCGTGCGTCACAGCATAGCGATAGCCCTCCAGAGCGCCCACCAAAACTGGTGGCAAATAAAGAGGCGGCATCAATGCAGACATGCAGATCCCGACAGCGAGCACAAACAAAATTACCCGCCACGCATTGCCGAGGATATAAGAAACGGCTGTTTTCAGTCCTTTTGAAAAATCCTTTTCTTCAACAGTAAGGGCAAAACAGCTAAAGCCCCAGAAGGCAGTAACAAGAAAAGAGCCCAGCATAACGCCGGCAATCGTAACCAAAATTATGGACACCGGACCGATTAAAACATCGCCGGCTGGAAAAACACTCTTATATAGAAGGGAAAGCACAATGGCAAATATCATCCAGCCAATTGCATTCATAAAAAATGCCAGTGAACTAAGCCACATGCAACCGAATAATTGCCATTGCTTAGAAACGATTTTGCGATAGGCATCAACAAAACTGTTCGTATATCCAATTAGATGTGTCGTTAACGCTATCTGCTTCAAGGTGAGCATCCAGAGAGGAGAGATGATCATGATCACCCCCAGCAGTCCGAAATAATTAGCCGGATTTTTCAGATCGAAAGAAAGATGCTGAGCAATTGCAAATTGCAGAACAATGCGCCCGGCTGTGAATACAATCGTGGGCAGAAGCAACGCTCTTAAAATAGCGACGAAATTGGCCCGATATAGACGAACGGCATGGCCAAACAAATCGCCCACCGATTCCAGTTGGGCTATTGGCTCAGTGACTAATTCCGGGTTATTTTCCACAAAGCAATTGTAACTTAGTGAAACTGTCCAGGGGATCGCCCCGCGTTATACTGCTTGCGTTCCTGCACCTGGCTTTCCAAGCGGATATGCAACATACCGACGGAGCTGATCAACCTTACCATCGCATTCCGAATCACTTCACCGCAAGCGCGGTTGTCATCGCGTCAAATCATATTCTTCTTGTCCATCATCGACGTATTCAAGCCTGGCTACCGCCTGGCGGACATATAGCCGATATGGAAATGCCGCACGAAGCTGCAATACGAGAGACTTTCGAAGAAACGGGCGTTAATGTAGAGGTTTTAAGCGAACCGGTACCCCAGACAGGCAAGAAAGGCTTTCAATTTTTGCCGCAGCCGCTTTGCTTACATGCTGTGACAGCAATCGAGAAAGAAGTATCTCTTTACCATCTAGACCTCGCCTATTTATGCAGGCCAGTGCCTCTTTTCGAGAACTTGCCGACCATTACAACCACAGAAGAGGTGCACTCAGCACGCTGGGTTCCCCTTGAAGGTTTAGGAGAACTGAAACTGGCGAACAATGTGGTTGAGGTGGTCAAGTTGGCGACCGCAAAATTGAAATTGCTGAATTATTGATACGATTACCGATGGAGCTGACTGAGAGCTAGTTGTAAATGACCACAGCTTTAGTGCAAAGATTAGCCGGAGTCCGTGACCTGAAACGGATTCTGGAGACAACAGTAAAAGAAATCGGTGATGCACTTGGAACTGAGTGCTGTCAGATAATGCTGAGCAATCCGCTCGATCCAAATGTCACCAGCATCTGCGAGTATCGGCTTAACCAGGGTGAACAGGAGCGCCTGCCCACCGTCACCTTTCCGCTTGTTTTGCATGGCGGCAGTTTCGGCTCGGTTAGCCTCACTAAGCGCGAACCTATAAATATTGGCGAAATTAACGCTATGCGTGTCATGCTCGGCGAACTGGGCGCGGTTATCAGACAAGCTCAAATAAATGATGTCGTACAACGGGACACATTCCGAGAAAGTTTTCTCGTCGAAATAGGAAACGTCATGGCCCTCTCTTTCGGCATTGGCGATGCACTTTTCATGGTCGTCAATATTCTGGGAACGGCATTGAAGGCAAGCCGTTGTTTGTTCATTTGCACCGATGACACTCAGGCCGGATGGAAGTGTTATGAGTTCTGGCAACAAGATAAAGTGCAAAGCTGTCACCAGTATCGTTGGCCAACAACGGATTCAGCTGTTATTGCGCAAAGCCTTTTGTCACGCACGCCTTTGAAATTTTTTGAGGGCCAGCAAAATTCCTATGTTTCGCCGGTTCAGGAAGAACTGCAATTCATCGGTGTTCGTTCTCTTCTCGGTATACCGCTGCGCAGCGCGGATGCTGTTCACGGATGCGTCATTTTGCATCAATGTGATTACAGGCGAGCCTGGACTTACGGCGAAATTGACATGGTTCAGAACGTCGCCGATAAAGTGGCGGAAGCTCTCGTTAAGTTGCCTGTCGAAAAGCGAGCCCGCGAACCGATCATGCAGCTTCACCAGCGCATTGTCACTCCCGATCAAGAAGAAGGGAAAGCATCCATTCAATCTGTGCGTGCCGCACTAAAAGGAGCGCTCGGCCAGCAAGCCATACCTTCTGCTGCAAAAACTTCAGCACCGCCAAAACCGTCCGTGCTTGCACCACCCGTAGCACCAACCAAACCGGTCGCTCCTCCTAAACCGGCTGCTTCACAGGCAAACATTGCCGCCCGCACTACAACCGATCACGCCAGCGCTGTGCCACCAACCGGCGAAGTATCAATGACTCCAGGCAAGGCAGTACAAGCAATGCTGGATTTCGGTCCTAGCGGTACTCCACAAGCGGAATCACAACCGGATGTAAACGCAGATGCAGCAGCGGCTATAACAGGGGATGCACCGCCCGTCGTGATTTCAGAAGCCCCGACTGAAGCACCAGGCGAACCAACTCAAGATGATTTTTCTCCTACAGAAGTTGAGAAATCTACTGAAAGTGAAACAAAAGCAGAATCAGCTTGGGGCGATCTAGATTCAATTCCAACACCAAAAGCGGCGCAATCTGCTACCGGTCCTGGCTTAGGTAGAAAGATGAGTCACAAAGCCAAGAATACGCAAGCAGGCATGCAGAGCGCATTGTTGGCATCACTGCATAAAGACAAAGCTGCCTTCGCCGCTGCCAAAGCGGAAGGAGCACCACCTGATGCATTTGTAGAAGGACCGCCTATAGAAATTGATGAAGAAGAAGCGCAAGCGAAATTGAATCGCATTCTGGCTTCGTCTTCGTCTACTCCAACCAGTGACTATATTTTTGCTACTCCCGGATTGGACGCCCGCATGCTTGCCCGCATGGACGGTTGGATTTCGGAAATTGAGCAAAAGGACAAGTACGTAAACGGTCATGCCAGACAAGTAGCTGAAATCGCCACTGCGATCGCCAAGCAAATGAATTTGTCCGAGGACGAGTTGAACATGATCAGGCAGGCTGCTCTCTTGCACGATTTGGGCAAACTGGGCTCCTCACCGACGATTCTGCAAAAACGCGATGAAGAATTGTCGGACCCCGAGCTCATAACGGTCATGCGGCACCCGCTTGATGGAGCCGAATTGCTGGAGTCTTTCCCGGACCTGGCCCGCCTTGGCCAAGTGGTACGAGCCCACCACGAGGAATTCGATGGCAATGGTTATCCACAAGGCCTGGGCGGAGAAGACATTCCGCTTGCCGCTCGCATCGTCTTTATTGCTAATGCCTACTTCAATCTTATAAGCCCAATGCGATACGGACCGGGCATTGCTCCAGATGAAGCCTTGAAACTAATCGTCGCAGGCAAGGACAAACAGTACGACCCAAATGTTGTGGATGCTTTTGTCGCCTGTTTTACGGAAGGCAAAATCCAAAATATTGAATAGAAATCTACATATATAGACTGGGGTGGAGTTAGCTTAACTTCCGCTTATAATTAAGCATTTGTCATCTTGACGACTGGACATTCTTAAAATAAGCTAATTATAGGCGATTACTATTTGGCTGGGTCCGGACCCGAAAGGGAGCCGGCAGACATTTCTTTGGGGGAGGGGCTATGGCGCACCTACACAGAAAACGCGGAGCAACGCTCGGTATAGTCGCGGCTTGCGCGTTATTCATGATCCTGCTCGCCGTCTTCCTTTTCTCGCTCATGAGAATGTTTGGTGGCAATAAGCAGATGGCAAACGCCTCAGATGCTGGTGCTATTGGAGCCGCACGGCAATTGGTTTCCATTACGGCCGATATTTCTCAAATATCAACCTGGAATGGTACCGAACCCTATGAATTGGAAGGGTTGTCCGTAGATGGTGGCGGTAATCCGATCATCGACCCAACCAACTCCAACTACTACGCCTACAATATTTTTGCTTATAACCGGGCTGCTGGCGCAGCGCTCATGGTGGCAATGAATGCCGCTGTAGAAAACACGACAGCTTCAAATACGAACGCCACCCAAGTCATTCAGAATTTGCAGCTCATTGGAGATGCGCTTTACTCCAAGCTTGCCAGTTCCTGTCAGCTTCCTGCTGAAGACACAGCTAACACTTTGTCCTTCGCTTTCCAAAACGTCGCGGACGGCAACGACAACAACATGCTGGGTAATAAGTGGACAACTGGAGCCGACAGCAAGCTGCATACTACTGCCCTGATTAGCGATCTATCACCGGGATATGTTGGGGGGGTTGCCGGCACGCAAGTGGGCAAAGCCAACGTTTATTTCAACAGTGGAACGCTAACTTCCGACTACACCACAATGGTAAACACCCTTGTGGACAACACTGGCGTTGAATCGCCGACCACCACTTACAACGGATCTCAAAGCAAACAGCCATTCGTCTACGGCTACAAAGGACTGGTGGTTACTCCAGCTAGCACTGCAAACTGGACAGCTTTGCCGCCCGTTTATGCAATAGCCGTTAACCCGGTGCAATTTCCACACTTGATCGATCTCGGTCGCTTCAATACAGAGACTACTGATCCCAGCGCTAGTACTACCTCTACTACCAGTACTACTACGCACCACTTGCCCTTCAACTCATTGTTGGGTCAAACAAATGCAACGGCGCAAAATCACAACACAAGTTTATTGGCTGCCGCAGTAGCGTGTGCCACTATCGGTGCCAATAACTACACCTATCCGATTTCGATACCACGTGGTTATGTGCGTATTCGCAACGACTACGACACCGTTTACAATTCCGGTGGCACTATCAATGCCGTTGAAGATACCGGTACCCTCGCCCAAGGACAAAGCTTATTCAATAAAGAGCTTTATCAAGGCACTGGTGGTGGTGGCGGTATTTATTCATATGCCTCCTCAACTGCTAACGGAGGGTACGTCTTTGGAACTGCCGATTCGACATTCCCCACTCAAATGTCTAATTGGGCTGCCTATTACGCATCAACCGGAACGGACACGTATGGCAAAAATGCCACGCTCGATCCCACTGGAGGAACATTTGGATCAGGCGCAATTGTTTCTGGCAACAGCTTCGCTTCCACTCCGTGGCAACCAAATAACGATGCTCGCGAGCAGTTCCTACCGGATCCAGGCTTGAACGGACAACAAAATATCTATCAGGCACCGGCTTTGGACATGTACAACGCGGCAGGAAGCGCAGCGACACTTTGTACTGATGCATCGTATGACAATAATCCGCCTGCTGTCTGCGAAACAAGCGTTTATTCCTGGAACGTAAGTTATGGACGGGGTGGCGCTGGAGTCAATTACCCTAGTGGCGAAGGCCAGAATTCCGGCGGTCTAACCAACCTCGAATACGTCAAAGGCGAAGTGATTACCGCATACCAAACCATCATCCGAAAAGTGTATAACATCAAATACTCCTTCACTCTGGGCGATCCAAACTATCCAAATCCGCCTGCTCCGTCAGGTTCCAGGCAATATACGCGTGGACAGCCCTATGCCGATCCGACAAATAGCAATGGCACGTTGGAATTTGGAACAACAACTACAGCTTGGGCCTTATTGCAACAAATTCAAAGCAGCTCAAGTACCAACTCGGCACCCACTACTGCTAATTGCCCAGGAAACATTGATGTGTCGAGCAGTTCAACAGCCTGGACGACCAACGTTCCCGGATCAGTTCAATATGGTTTGTATCAACGACTCAGACAAATTGATCCATCATTGACTACAGCCACTGCCGAAACCACAATGCAAAATTTA
>CAJCIF010000068.1 GCA_903970355.1 Actinomycetota bacterium | reverse complement strand
CGTCTGGTATCAAAGTAAAAGTGCTACTGAGAAACCAGGGTCGCACAGAATTCAAAATACCAGCCAATCAGAAGATTGCCATTCGCACCGCCGGTCAATCAGACCAATTGCTTGATGTAAAATTCGACTCTCATGCTGTCCCCGCCGGTGGTACCGTAGCCGGAAATATCAAAATACCCGGCCATGATATCGATCCAAAAGCCGATGTCTTCCTGCCAAATTTCCTGGGCGACGGCACGCAACTTTCCGACCTCCACCTGACCACAGCCACAGATTCCTCAATGTAGTCCGCGTCTCCGAACCTAACGTAGGGGCATGGCACTGCCATGCCCACCCGCTAAGACAATTTCCTCGCAAGCGCGTCTTGAATATAAATATCGTCTATCGCGCTTAAACGCTTTACGTAAGGTCTAATGCTTTCTATAGGCGCTGCTTCGATTAAGGCGCAATGGACAGACCAGGTCACAAGTGGTTCAGTTTGTAAGAGTGGGACCAATGATTCGATTTCAGCAATTGCATCTCGTTTGTCCAGTTCCCATATCGAACTGGACTTAGCACTCTCACGTTCATCTTCTCTGGCAATCTCTAAGAAAGTCTCGTTCAGCCCGGATTCTGGGGCGTGTACGATATAACTATCCAAAGCTTCTCTCGCAAAAGTGCTTCCTGAGTGATTGCTGTCAAAGACTTTCCATAGGTGTTTCGCTAAGCTTTCGTCTTTCGGAACTTTTTTGAGGTTATATGCGGCTGATTTCCTAACGCCAAAGCACGGATCGTCTAATAACGTTACGAGTTCTTCGCTATTACCCCATTCACCGAGGGCGTTGCAAAAGGCAGACCTCAATTCAATATCCGGATGTTTTGTGAAAAAGCTAGTTAGATCTTCCCGATCCTTTTTCGAATATCGTTTCCATATGGTTCTTGTTATGGAGTCATATTTCTCGAACCAGCATCCATCGAAATCTTCGAATAGGTTTATCAACTCCGAAGCTGTATAGATTGGAGGAACTACTTCGATTTGGTTCCGTTTAGCTCTGCCGCTACATTTTGGTGTATCTTTTACTTCTTCCTTTTCCTCATCATCCAACATATCCCAAATGGGCATCAGCCATTGTTGGAATTTTCTTTTGCGGATGATGAATTGAAAGACTCATAGGTCTCGACGAACTCATTTCTGAGATAGCTAGCCACTTTGAGATAGTTTTCTTTTCTCGAAGTTGAGCATTCTTGCGCTAATTTGAGCAAACGCAAGAAACATTCTTGTGAATGATACCAACACAAAGTATCTAGAGCTGCTCCGGCAAGATCAGTTGCTGCAATCAAAAGCGCGTCTGTAGCAGAGACAGGTTCACCCCACAACAAGCCCTTTGCTGCCGCGATTCGAACTTCTTTGTTGGCATGCTTTAAGGCTCGAATTCTCAGATCTTCGAAGCGCTTTTCTTCAAAGTTGCCATTCTCTAATTTTTGGATCGCTTCCAAGTGAAAATTGTGATTTGGATCTTTCGCAATGAATTCAACAAGATCCATTTCCTCTCGCTCTGCCATAGTCACTGCGTGACTTTGCAAAAGTGAATCGCCAGATCTCCACCAACGTTGCCGATCTAGCCTGGTTTCATTCGTATTCATGTAAAGCAATGCTTTTTTGGCAAGAGAACGAATGTGCCTGGGTGCTTTGCTGTCTTCAAGCAACGAAGTAAGTGGATCGAGTAGTCGAAAATCATCTAGGCTGCCGATTGCCTCGATCACTTTTTCCAAATTATCTTCGGGTGATGCGGATTTTAAAATCTCCAAAAGTCGAAACGACCAGGATCTATCTTTGTTTTTGCTAATTTCTTCAAACGGAATCATCGTCATATTCTCCAATAGTCGAGTGGAGAAGACACACTGCTATATAACCAATGAACCCTCGCGTCGAATGCGCGTTTGCACGTCGGAACATAGCAGTGCATTCTACCCACTGCTTATCTAAAAGTAGTAGTCTCTAAGCGCGCCTTCAAAAGCGCCCTTTTTTAAGGCAACATCGTTTGAAACCGGCGCCCTGAGCCACACGGACAGAGGTCGTTTCTTCCGAGCTTTTCCGTTAACTCTTTATCGCCGTGCACAATACGATTACCACGCTTAACCCGTGACTCAGACGGGAACCCGCGCTTTCGCTTGCTCGTTGATTCAAAAGGAGTGGAATGTGGGGTTAGATTTATGCATTGTTCTACCCTCCAATTAGGATGACGTGTTCACCCATTATATCAGCGAATGGCGACAGCAAATTTCACATCAACGGCGACTTTGAAAAGATTCTCAAGAGGCGGGCGAGACAAAGTGCTATTGTGTCGTTTTGGCTTTATATGGGCGTGTGCCCCGGTTGGAAGGTTAAGTGATAAGCGCCTTAGAGAATCCGCTCTTTCGCGAAATTCTTGCTGAAATTGAGCGAGAGAAGCCGCAATATCAATTCAATTGGAAGGCTGCAGTTGGCTGGGCAGTTGTAATTGTTCTTATAACAGTCGTTTCTTTTCGTAACGTCCTATTTAACTTTTTTGCAGGCGATGACTTTGCCTTTTTGCCGTTGCTCAAGATGGCAGTTCAACACCCGGAAATGGTTTATAAGCAGTTCTATTCACCGTGGATGGATGGCAATCATGCCAGCTTTTATCGTCCACTTATTACGCTTAGCATGTTCGAAGAATTTCGCTTGTGGGGAGCGAATGGCTTGTATTTTCGCCTTACGAACCTCACCTGTCATTTGCTAAGTAGCCTTGCTCTGGGTTTTATTGTTTTTCGAATTGCAGCTGAAAATTCACCTGAACGCAAAGAGGCTAACTTTAATTGGGCAGTTGGCAGCGCTGCTTTATTTGCACTATATCCGCTTCATGCAGAAGTTGTAGATTGGATTGTCGGCAGAACAGACGGCTTTGCCACCATGTTCTGTCTTTTTAGTTTTGCTGCATATTTGTGCTGGCGACAAACTAATCAGAAAGTCGCCTTTGGTTTGTGCCTTGCTTTCACCATGCTTGGCCTTCTTTCAAAAGAGATTGCTGTGACAGTGCCACCACTCTGTTTTCTTTATCAACTATTCTGGCCATCGAACCGCGTAAAGGCAGACTTCCCAAGCAGAGCTCTCGCTGCATTCAAAGCCACCTTATTCTTATGGGTAGTGCTGGGCGCCTATTTCTGTTTGCGCCTCATGGCATTGGGAACGTTCGTGGGTGGTTACGATAACTCGCTCTTCTTCATCTCCAACAAAGAGGTTTTCATCCCCTGGTGGATTCATGCACTACGCATGACGGTGGTGCCTCTTAACGGATACGTCTTTGGTGCACACAGTCTCATCACAAAAGTTTGGTTGGCGTTCCTTGGTGCCAGTACAATTTTGCTTGGCGCAACTGCCTGGTATCGCCGAAACGATCGCAGGACACTCGCATTTTTCCTGGGTTGGGGCATACTCGCTCTTGTACCCGTCTACAAAATATTCGCTATTTGG
>CAJCIF010000067.1 GCA_903970355.1 Actinomycetota bacterium | reverse complement strand
TTTGCCCTACAAGGGCAAGGACCTGGCGCAAGTTAACGTCTGCCACGACCCAAATATAGTGGCACGCTATTTCCTTCAAGATAGCGTTTTGACTGGACACCTTGGCTGTGTGGGAATTGAGGGGAAGTCCCGATAACTGTTGTGATTGATAACCTTTAGTACTTTCGAGAATTAACTATTCTGCGATGCTCGTTTAGGCTGACGTTTGCAGTATTGCCTTCTTTTGGCGACAGAAGAGATCGGACTCTTCATTACGAAATCGCGCCGAACTTCGATGAACTGGTGTCAATAGCATTTCCCCTATTAATTCGAATGGTTCTCAGTGATAGGCTTGTGATCGTATTCGTTTCGGAAAGCACCATATGAATTACAGGAACATACTTTTTTCTGCGATATTGGCTGCAGTTGTGATCGGAATTATTCAAGTCAGATTTGTTGCAGCCAGCGACAATAACTCTAACGACATCAAGGTACGCCTTCGGAAAGCCGAAATGGGCGCAGACCCGCGTTTGCTCAAAGAGCTATGCGCATCTGCAGATCCGAGTGACCTTAACATCGCAGATGCACTTGATGAGGAAACAGCTTTGTTTATGTTGGAACGGGGTGCAGACGTCAACAAGCAATGCGAAGTATGCCGGAACGAGTGGCCAAACGACCGCGAAACCACAGCGCTCCATGCTGCTGCTAAATGGAATTCTACTCGGTTGATCGACGCGTTGCTAAAAAAAGGTGCGAAAGTAGATGCCACAGGCAAGATGGATAAAGATACTCCATTGCAAGTTGCTGCTTATGACGGCAACGCCGAAGCGGTTGAGAGATTGCTCAAAGCTGGAGCTAATCCGAACCTCAAGTGTGCCTATGGGAATGCTTTAACATGCGCGGTATTTGAGCAGCTCAATGGTTATCCGCGCGACCCTTTCAGGAATGAAAGATACCTTAAAACGATGAAATTACTGGTCGCGGCTGGCGCCGATGTTAATGGAGCCCTGGATAATGGCGAATCGATAAAAGATATGCTCCTGAAGAACCATAACACCGAATTTATGCAGCAAGCCAGGCTAATTTGCGGAATGGCGAAGCCAAGCGATAAAACAGCAGATCTGACCAGCCAGCAAGTAGCTGAGACACTGACGAACACAGATATTAAAACCCTACCTGGGCTGGCACCATTGCTGAAATATAGCGATGCCGACGTACGTGCTCGAGCTCTGGAGCTAATGACCGAGCTTGCCTCGAATACAAGCGGCGATAATCCGACGTTTTCAATGACTATGATGTTAGTGGAGCTTGAAGGATCAGCCAGGCCCATGACTCTGGTGGACTGCAAGCTGTTCGGCCCCCAATTGATCTCATCGATTATTGCAGCCACTAATGATCCCGAACCAAAGGTTCGTATTAAAGCTCTTCGCGTGCTCAGAATTTTCAAAACTGTCGATGAGGAAATTATCAAAGTCGTAACGGGCAAGCTCAACTCCGACTCTGATCCAAAAGTTAGATTGTGCGCGGCGGCAACTCTTTGTTGCTTTGCTAAGACCCAAAGACTAGATGCTTCATCAGCAATCGAGGAGAGCATCCGGTCGGCTTGTACGCACGATGCAGATGCTCCGGTAAAAATTGGTTCAGCCATAATATTCAACTTTTTACATGACGCGCATGAAGCCTCACCGACTAAAAATCCTAAGGTTGAGGCATCAAAACCAAACATCCTTGCCATAGAGTTCGGCAGAGCTTTGGGCTTCCAAGCCATAGAGATGAGAGAGGCTCGAAGCATACCCTGTGTCCACGACTCTCGTGGTCAGGCAGCTTTCAGGTTCTGCATGGTGCTCGATTCCCGCCAAAAAGCACCGCATATAAAGCTGAAATTGACATTGCCTGAAAAGCGTTCGGATTGGTCATTTGAACACCACTGCCTTGTACCCGGCTTTGATGCAACCTGGCAGTCTAGTGGCGCTGTAAAAGTCTCAGCTGACGGAAAAGTTGGCACTTACGAAGACAGCTTCTCGCAAGGATGCTACGGAATGTATGGACTGTATGCTGCAACGTGGCCCGTTGACAAAGAGACAATTCCCGGGAAATACAAATTAGAAGTGTTTCTGAACGACCAACTGGAAAAGACCTACGACTTCGATGTGGTGCAAAGAAAATAGTACAACTTTGGAGCCAGAACCAATACGATACAGCAGGGCAAAGCTATGAACCAAAAGAGCAGACGAATGCTTTCAGCACTGGCCATCGCCTACTTTGCAGTGACTGCTGAAGGTTGTTCATTTGCAGGCGAACCGTGGCCCAACGAGCAGTGGGGAAAATATTTCTATTCTGGAAGAGATTCTTTCACAAAGGGGCATTTTTCAGAGGCGGAGAAACAATTTTCGCTTGCCTTGAAAGAGAGTCAAAGAGTTGATCCATACTTCCCATCTACCCAGCATGGCTCTCAAACCGAGAGTTTGGCTTGGCTAGCAAACGCCTGCCTCAAACAAGGAAAATTCGAGCAGGCAGAATCATTCTGCAAACAAGCTTTAAAAATAGGTGAATCCGCAAGCAAACCAGACAACTTTGACTTGATTGATCGGCTCACTAACCTGGCCGAGGTTTATCGCTCACAACGAAAATACAGCAATGCAGAACCTTTGCTCCGACGTGCACTGGCGATTTGCGAGAAGAATTTTGATGAGGACCTTAGCAAGAGTAACAATTGGACCGGCACACCAATACTAGCTGCAGGCTTGATAAATCTGGCTGTCGTTTTGCAAGAACAAAACTAGAACGCTGAAGCGGAGATGCTGTTTAAGCGTGCTATGAGACTTGAAGAAAAGTCTATAGAACCAAATGATCCGGAGAACCCAGATACCCGCAATCAAGGGGATGCGCCTATGAGACTCAGTTATATAGCAGCACTCTATTTTGCAGAAGGCAAATACCAGGAAGCAGAGCCGCTCTTGCAGGACGCTTTGAAAAAAGCGCAAGTTATTCTTGGTACTTCCCATCCGACGTTAGCCAACATTCTCAAAAATCACGCGGAAGTTGAGATGGCACAAGGCAAGTACAAAGAAGCGGAGCCTTTGTTGAAGAGCGCTCTCGAGATGGCCGAACAAGGGCTTGGTGCCAATCATCCCGATGTCGCCAATATCCTGGATAACTATGCTGCACTGCTTCGCAAAACAAACCGCTCAGCAGAAGCCGAGAAGCTGGAAGCACGAGCTAAGTTCATTCGCACTCCTCAGTAGGGTGCTGGATTAGACTGCATCGATCAAGGTCCGCTTTGGCGCGCATTCGTTGGCCATAATTGTTCAGCGCTGGAGAACTTCATCTTGCTGCCATTACCGGACCTATTGTCGAACCATTTAGGAAAAGAGAGAATAAAATAGGGAGAAGCAATAGCGGCACGGTGCCAAAAGAGACAATCACCAACTTGCGCGGCATGGAATTCGCTGTGCGAGCGAAAAGCCAGCTGCCGAGAATATGCCATCCAATTAGCGCGAGCCAAATTAATCTTAGGTCGGGATAGTTTAAGGCCGGAATAATGTAGTCGGGGGCAAACATATAGGCTAGCCCGAACGGGAAAATCGGCCAGCCAAAAACCATAGCAACAGTCCATGGACTTGGAAGCCGGGGAACGTCCTTATCCCAACTGAGAGCGGCCGTCGTCGCAACAGCTGCCAATGTTCC
>CAJCIF010000066.1 GCA_903970355.1 Actinomycetota bacterium | reverse complement strand
GCATGATGGAACCATCTCCATATTGCTTCTTGATTGAATCCAACGCTAAGCCGAGAGCTTTATTTCGCTCACCGGAGTTCTTGGATTTATCATCATTATTCATGTCATTGTGATTATGGCTTTTTGAAGCCTTTTCGTTTGACTTTTCCGCCAGTACTTTTTCCGCACCGGACTTTTCTTTAGTAGCTATAGCCATCCTATGTTCTCCTGTCACTAGCCAGTTATCTGGTCAAAAATTTCTACGAACCAACGCCGGACCCCAACAGTGCCTGAGCACAGGTTCGAGTCATTTCAATTCCAGTCAACTAGTATCTTCAGTGCGGCAGCGACAACGCGCCTTTGCAAGATTATAGCGGCTGGATGCACCATTTCCAATGCCAAAGTAGGCAAATTGGAAAGAAACCGGCGCCGGTGCTGTCTTAGTGATATCAGACACCGCCGCATTGGCATTGGCACCACATATAGCAAGTAGCATTTTCGTCTCCTTAAATTATTTGCCGGGGGGCGAGTTTGGAAGCAGAACACAAGCTGATTTACAGGGCAAAAAGGCGGTTTAACAAAGCGAGAACGACACAAGACTGGCTCCAGCTGCCGCTCACGGCAGTCCGAGCCCTGCAAATCAGATATTTTCCGGGTGCCGAGAGTCGAGGGGTTTCAATGACCTCGATCAGGGTATAGAAGTGTTGCTAACTAACAATTCTCAAAACCCTTCGCTCCTATAACGTTCGAGAAGGCAAATGAGTTCAAACCCCGGGTTTTTAAAGCCAGGTGGGCATGTCACCAAGAAAACACGATGTCTAACGGGTTTTCGAACCGGAGGGAAGGATGAAAGCGGCACCTAAATTGTTCAGCCTCAGACAATCCGAAATTTTTGAATCTTTCAATGCCGTAGAGCTGGGCAGGCTTCTCGGCATATTAGAAGAACTGGAACTGCCCAAGCATCATATGCTTTTCACACCAGGAACACCTTCAGAGGCCATCTACTTTATAGAAAAGGGCCGGATACGTGTAACCAGGCTTTCTATAGAAGGCAAAACCGTTATTCTTGCGCTCTTAGGTCCTGGCGATTTAATCGGCGAAGCAGCCTGGGAAACCGGCGAACACGACAGCTATGCCGAAACGTTAGAAGATTCGCGTGTTTATCAGATTAGCCGCGAAGTCTTCCAGAGCTTTATCAGAGAAAATCCGGAATTTGGAATTAGATTAATTCAGATTATCGGCGGCCGCTTGAAACAAGCACAAGCTCGCATCGAAGATCTTGTTTTCAGACAAGTTCCAAGTCGCGTGGCAAGATTGTTGATTTCACTCGCCGAAAGCCATGGCAAAGTGACACCAAAAGGAATTCGAGTAGAATTTCCGCTCACTCACCAGGAAATTGCTGATCTCGTTGGTTCATCGCGCGTGACCGTAACACAGATTTTGAATCGATTCCGCACCAGTCATTGGATCGAAATTGAATCGAAGCGAGTCACCATCCATGATATGCCTGCCCTAGAAGATATCGTAAGACGGACGTAAATAAGCGCTCCGAAGCCGCTTCGCAGCTTCTCCGCGCGTGTTCGCGCTACGCGCAGCCACGGCTCCTCGCCGCGGCTGCGCTTCGCTGATTATTCGGCCGCGCGATCCTGCAACATGTCCTTTAGATATCATTTGTGTTGACAGGTAGTTTCGAGTGCTTTACTTGAGGCGTTGCGGTGGGCTCGGTTCTGCGCTTTGCATCTTGTGCAAGATATAATGTGAGGCGTTGTGCCCGTAGCTCAGCTGGATAGAGCGTCGGTCTCCGAAGCCGAAGGCCTTGAGTTCGAATCTCAACGGGCACGAATTCTTAGCCTCCAAATGCACTTGCATGGCTACCGTACAGCAACGTCTAAAAACAAAGCAGAATATCCGCATTCTTGTTGGGCCTTATCGCTCCGGCAAGTCTCTTACGATGTTGAAAGATGTCGTGCAGCATTGCACGTCTCATACTACTGATGAGGCTTTTGTTGTCGTACCATCGCATCGTTATAAGAAGTTGGTTGAAGCTCGGCTTGCGAAGATACTGACGAATTCATCAGCACCAGGAATAACAGGCGTCCGCATCGTCACCTTTTATCAACTGTGCGAAACGATTCTTGCTCGCAACAACGTGTTTCCGCGCATCATTCCAGATTCTGTGCGATCCCGAGTTGTTGAAATTGTGCTGAAAGAGTTAGCTGAGAGCAATCAGTTGAAGGCACTGCTACCGGTATCAGAGTATGCGGGTACAGCCAAAGCGATACTCGATCTCATTGACGAGTTGCAACGGTCTTCTCTGAGTCCATCTCATGTGATTATGCAGCTTGAAAAAACAGCGGCGCAAAATACAAGATACATGGAGCTCAGTAAAGTCTACGAAGCCTATTGGAAAAAACTGGATCAGATCAATCTTATAGACGAAAGGCGTACTGCTTACAAGCTGTTGGAATTGTGTAGCGCTCCGGAGGTTCCGGGAGTTCCGGAAATGATCGTGTTCGATGGATTCGACAGATTCAATCCCCTGCAGTTACGGGTAATTTCTTCCGTTGCCGAACATGCTCAGAGCCTCATTCTTTCTTTCGACTATGCAGATGATGAAGATGAAACTTTGCATTGGGGTATGGAACGATTCGAGCATTCCCGTCCATATGAATGGAAATCGGCATCCTACAAACAGCTAAATGAAATTCTCGGCGGGCAATCAACAATAGTCAATCAGCCGGATAAGCGACAAATGGCACCGAACCTTGCTGCATTTGTTGCCGCAGATCGCTATTTGGAAATGGCACAAATCGCCGCTTCGATCAAGCGATCTATTTTGATAGATGGCACAGATCCAAATCAAATATTGGTTACAACACGAAATCTCAGATCGTATGGGCAAGCGATTGCTGCTGCATTTGATGATGCTGGATTAGAGTGCTTTGTGGATGAACCAATTCAATTGTTAGCTCTTCCGGTAGTGCAGTTTTTGTTTAAATTGCTGGAAATACACAGTCTTGATTTTCCCAGAGCACCATTGATCTGGATCTTGAGAAGCAGATTTTTCAAGAAGCAACCGTTTCAAATTAGTGATTTTGAGCTCAGTCTTCTGGATGAGAAGTCACTCGATCTAAATGTCATTGGCGGTCGCTCACAGTGGCAGTTTGCAGCGGAAAAGATTGGTGGCGATCTTGGTCAAAAACTCAACAAGGTTTTCGATGTTCTTTCTCCCCAAACTGCCATAACTAATACCTATGCCTTCGTGAGTTGGGCCGAAGATCTTTTCGATAATTTACTCAATCTTCCAGCACACGGAGATTTAGCGCCTTTCGAAGAGTGGGAACTACGCAGCGCCATCGCTCAATTTCGAAGTTCTCTGGCCGAACTATTGCAAGAAGACAATTTGGATACTTCCCTGGGTTTACAGCGCAGAAGATCGTTTGAAGAGCTTTTGCAACGTCTCCAATTGCATTTGGAAAAAGCGAATTTCCGAAGATTGGCGAGAACTAAAAACACTGTACTCGTTTGCAGTGCAGAACTGGCTCCCAGTCGCATGTTTGATGAAGTATATATCGCAGGGTTGGTGGAGGGCGAGTTTCCCAAAAGAACCGTTCGCGGTGGTTTCGTAAGCAGTGATGAAGTTGCTGCATGGGCGGCATATGGAATAGACATTCATAATCCCCGTTTCGAACCAGGTTATGAACCAGCTCTTTTACACGCTCTCTTCAAGTTGGCTCGCAAAAAGGTAGTTACATCTACAACCACTGCCGACATATCTGGCGAAGAACTCATTCCGGCATTTTTGTTTACTGAAATTGCAAAGTCTTCCGTAACCACGGTTATGAATGAGGACTACTTTGTGAACCAACTAGCTCAGCCGGTTTCGCCACGCAATGCCATTCTGGCAAGCAACTGGTTACACACCACTCTCAAAACAGAGAACCCAGTCATAGTGCAAATTAAAGATCAGCTTGCCGAACCTTGCCTGGTATTGGGCGCACGCACAGCTCCAATAACAATTAACTCCTACAATGGCTTCCTCACAGATCTCGTTACAGCCAAGTCAGTCTCCATTAAAGAGCCTGCTTTTTGGAGCGCCAGTCAACTCAACGAATATGGAAAATGTCACTTTCGCTTTTGGGTATCGAAGGTTCTCAAATTCGATCCTGTGCAAGAGCCGGAAGAGCGACTTTCAAGAAAAGATCTCGGTACAGCATTTCACCGGGTACTGGAGCTTTTCTACAACGATCTAATTGCCAAAAACATCGGCATTCTTGATTTAACCGAAGAAGAAACTGTCACATTGGCAGAAGCAAAATTGAACATATTGTTCGAAGAATTAGAAGGCCAAAACAGTTTGCGCAAAGGGGAATTTTGGCTCTATCACAAGAGGGAAATCTCATTTCGAGTCAAGCGGTTTCTGCAAGAAGAAAGATGGCGTGCCGTCAGCTCTTCGGAACGCTACAAACCTTTTGCCACAGAGGTAGCTTTTGGTTTTGATGAAGATGGTTCAGCGCCGCCGCTCTCCATTAAGTCCAAGCAACAGCCGATTTTGGTAAGAGGCCGAATAGACAGAATCGATCAAGTGCTAGGACCGGATGGAGAACCAACGGAACGTTTTCGTGTCGTTGACTACAAATCCGGTTCAGGCGGCATCTCCACAGAAGATCAAATGCTTGGCACTAACTTGCAATTACCGTTATATGGATTAGCTATCGAACGAGAAATTCGCCCAAATTCAAAGGTAACAGCAGGCGCTTATTTGAGCGTCTTATCCGGTAAGAGCATAGGCAGGTTATTTCCGCGCCACCACAATTCTTCTCCGCAGGAGTATCAACCACTCCCGCACACGGAAAAATTAGTTTCCGAACTTGTGCAAAAAATCAGGAGTGGCAGTTTTGTGATTCGACCAGCTTTACCAAAAGTTTGTAAATCATGCGATCAAATAATGATTTGCCGTACAAAAGAGATGGTGGGTGAGGAGAGCGATTCATGGTAGCGCTAACCGAAAATCAAGAAAAAGCAGCCACCTCAATCGATCGAAGTGTACTTGTGGCTGCTGGAGCCGGTTCCGGTAAAACAAGCACCCTCGTAAGCCGGCTCGTAAATTATCTACGGAATGTCCCTGAGGCAAAAATCGGCGATATTCTCGCCGTCACATTCACGCGAAAAGCGGCTGCTGAAATGAAGACTCGTTTGAAAGGTGAAATAAGCAAACTCTATGCTGAAGCCGATGCGGAGTCTCGTATTCGCTGGGCTCGCTGCCTGACGGAAATAGACAACGCTCGCATTGGCACTATCCACTCGCTTTGTGAATCCATACTACGTAACTTTTCAATTGAATCTGAGACAGATCCGCACTTTGAACAAATGGACGACGTGCAGCGCGCCGAGTTGTATGCTGAGTCAATTGAAGATACTTTCCGCGAAGTTATAGAAGAGCAACTGCCTGAGCACGAGCTCCTCATGAATTTCGATATAGATGCAATAACACGTTGGCTGAGCAGTGTTTTGAAATCGGTATCGTTGTTCGAGCAGGCAATTGCTCCAATGACGAATTTCGATCAAGCACAATTCTCAAATTATTTGCAGAATCTTTTGACGCGCATCCAAATGATGATATTAGGCAAGCTCGTGGCGGATGATTGCTGGTCAAACGCTCTGGAAGCATTGCAGGAAGCCGGTGATGTGCAGCTGGGAGATAAGCTGGAAGCACGCCGTGCCGATACCTTGCGGTCTATGATTTTTATTGCCAATCGCATCTCCCCAAGAACAAACAGCGAAGATGTTGCAACATGTTGGGGGTGTCTCGAATCATTTTGTGAACCGGTAGGCAATATCGGCAAGAAGAATGAGAGTGCCGAAAAAGTTCGTGTTCTTTTGCGCCAATTACGCGATCAGTGCTTGTTCTTCATAACCAAAACTCGCGGTCTAAAAGTCTGCCAGATCAAAGCAAAGCCATCCCGTCAGGACGAAGAGAATTGGCGAGATATTCAATTAGTGTTGTCGCTTGCCCAGAGAACAATTGCTCAATACAAAGAGAAGAAGCGGGCAGCTAATCTTTTTGATTTTGATGATTTGATTCTGCAAGCTCATACAACACTGCATGGTGATAACGATCAGGTGCACGGCTACTATGCAAATCTGCTCAAACAAATCTGCGTAGACGAATTTCAAGACACAAATAGATTGCAAGCAGAGATAGTGAGCAAGCTATCCGGCCCGGATTCGAAGCTGTTTTTAATTGGCGATGATAAACAGTCCATCTATAAGTTCCAGGGCGCAGATGTTGCAACTTTTAAACGTTGGCAGACCAGTTTCGAAAAGGATCACCTGCTCGTTGAATTGTCCGATTCGTTTAGAAGTCACGCAAGCATTGTTGAATTCTTCAACGCCATCTTCGAAGAGCTGCTCAGTGAAACATCCAGCCCATATGCCGCCAGTTATCGTCCACTCAATCCGATGCTCGGGACTGCCAAAGAAAATCGCGTTGAAGTAATCGCTTTTCAGGCAGATGAGGAAAGCACAACATCGCTGGAGGATCGCGAAGGCAGATTAGTGGCAGACTGGATTCGAGCTAAGATTTCCGAACAAATTCCCGTTAAAGAAGGCGAAAGCGAAAGACCGGCTGGTTATGGTGATTTTGCCATTCTCGTTCAGACCAATAACGAGTCTGTCGGTATTGAAAGAGCATTGGCGGCAGCAGACATTCCATACGTAAAACTAGGCGGGCAAGGATATCTACAGCGCCAGGAAGTTTTCGATCTCGAAAATTTGCTTGAGTTTCTACACAATCCATCCAATAGCCATGCGCTTTTGGGTGTACTACGTTCACCTATTTTCTGCATTGCAGATGACCTGATTCATAACATTGTCGCCACTTATCCTTCCACTCCCCTCTGGGAAGCGCTCCAGCGGCAAGCGAGTAAGCGGATGCCCGGATTTGAGCTGGTTAGTGAGGCTGTTTCACGACTAAAAAGACTGATTGCCGATTCATTCGTGCAGCCACTTGGTGAATTGGTGAGAAACATCGTGCGCAACACACATTACGATATCGTGCTGGCACAGGGCCGAGACGGGCGACAGCGTTCGCGCAATATTTGGAAGTTTGTAGATTTAGCCTCATCGCATGAGGAGATGTCTTGTGGAGAGTTTGCCAAACACATAAAGTCCATGCGAAAACTCAATGTCGTGCAAAAGGACGCACCGGTTGATGCGCGGAATTCCGTAAAGATAATGACCATTCATACCTCTAAAGGTCTGGAATTTCCAATTGTTATTTTGCCGCGTCTCACTGCACTGCAGAAAAATTTCCAGAACAAACTTTTGTTTCATCGCGAGTATGGAATAGCCTTTGATCCGACCCGGAATTACGATGAGTCACCACCACTCTTTTACGAGCTGGCCAATTGGCTTGAGAAGGATATGGAGGAAGCGGAGAAGAAACGCCTTCTCTATGTGGCGATGACGCGTGCCAAGGATCACCTGGCGCTTTTCTTCAATGTGGATGGAAAACGAACGGCATCCTTTGGCCAATGGATACGGCCACTTCTATTTGATCCTGGAGAAGAGCCTGGTGTTCGTGAAGCAGAAAGTATTCAATGCGTTGCCGGTTCAGCTGCAACATTCAAGTTGCGTTTTCCGGATCTGGTAGTGAAGCCACCTAAACCTGAACCGGTTGTTGGTAAAAAGAAAAAAGACAAGGGCAATCAACTTTCTATTTTCGCGGCAACAGAAGCGCGCGAAAAAATCGAGCAGGCGAATTTGAGCATTCCGAATTGCGATCTAATCGAACCACTTCTGGGCGATCCACAAGAGATGCCTTCAGTCTGGCTTGAAACAACAAGAATTACGCCCAGAAACAGTGTGGTGAAGTTTAATCAGATTGTAATCGGCAATTACTTTCACGCTTTGATGGAATCTATTCCTTCTGCAGACAAAGTTGTCAACGAAGAGTTGATGTTTGTGTTAGCTCAAAAACAAGGTACATTCGTTGCACATCATGATGCGTTGAATGCATTAATCGTAGAAGGAAAGCGATTGCTCACCACCTATTTCGAAAGTCCATTATTCGAGCTCATTCGCACTGCTCAACACCGATTACACGAATTGCCGTACTTTCAAACTCGAGAAGGC
The DNA here is from genome assembly GCA_903970355.1 of Actinomycetota bacterium. Taxonomy (GTDB): domain Bacteria; phylum Cyanobacteriota; class Vampirovibrionia; order Obscuribacterales; family Obscuribacteraceae; genus CAJCIF01. Next base: position 6,444 of record CAJCIF010000066.1, on the reverse strand, counting down.
GAGGTTGATATCAAACGACCAGACTTAGTGCTTCAAGACGCCAATGGCAATTGGTACGTCGTGGATTACAAAACGGATGATTTTCAGATTGCCGACATAACGACACAAGCCAAACAACATCGCAAACAATTGGACGGATACGTACAAGCAATTGAACGCTTAGGCGGATTCAAAGCCACTCCCGTACTCTATTTCGCGCAGCACGGCGCTCTATACAACCTGGAAATGAATAGTATCGTTTCCACCTAAGTGGTATAACAGGCAAAGTGGGGTCAGGTGGAGTAAGGTACGGCAAATCAGGCATATTATATGAATGATAATCGCAAGTCCAACGGAAACGCCAGCAATCTAATTTGGTTTATTCTAGACATACTTTTTGCAATTTGGCTGGTTGTCGTTGTTGCTTTCTGTTATGAAAATCACCGACCTGGCGGAATAATTGGTGCCCTGGTTAATCCCAAAAGATTCGATGAAACTTGGTATAACAATCACACTTATTCTGTTAACGATTTACTTGAAACCCGCAACCTATTTGGCCTTTCGAGTTCTCAAATACGAGAGTTACTAGCTGCTCCTCCTTCGAAAAACAGTGTCCCTATAGGAGCGGAACAGTACCAGACAACACAGGTGCCCTTACCGTTTGGAGATCATGAATACCTGCAAGTAGTTTATTTCAATGATCATGCCACCATTTATCGAACCATCATCATTCCCGGAACTGCAAGCAATGCTCGAGAAAATGGTCTATTTGAAAATTGGGTGCTTACCGGCTTCATGAAACCCAGTGCTTCAACTGTTTTGTCCCTACCGGGAAAACGCAAGAGCCCCTAGAATTTAGATTAAGTCCGCGGCTCTTAACAACTTAGAATCATCTTTCGTTCGTAAGGCATATATAAAAGAGCGGGCAGCATTCCATTGGTGCCAGCATACTTGATTCGACAAGGACAAATGCAATGCATCAAACAGAAGAAATGAATCTTTGGGCTGACTGGATTACTGGATTGCCTGAAGTTTTTTCTTCCTTAGGAAAGGACCGTATTTCATTAGTAGCCCTGGTCATACTTACGCTGTTGGCAAACATTCTGCCGGAAAATGGCATATCACAAGCGATTCACATAGTTCAAGAAATTTTTGTACTGAAACTTACATACGCGATAGTTGTTGGCGTGACAGGTGGCAATAAGAACATACAACTCACTGACCTAAAAACTCTCGTACAACTATTTTTATTGAATATTATGTTCAATCTTTGCACCTGGATATTGATGCTTCTATTGGTTATACCGGGCATTATTTGGGCTTTGAGATCGTCGTTTGCAGTTAACTTCGTGTGCCAAGGCATGAATGGGCCGGATAGCATAAAAGCTAGTCAGGCGCTTACAAAAGGTAATCTTAAGTTGGTAGCTAAATATCTTCTCCCAATACCGCTATTGGCAGTGTTAGCTGTATTCGCTATTTCATTCGGAATTGGTTCGCTAGGAGAGCATGGCGAGAACACTTCGATCGCCTGGGTCTTTGCGAACTTACCCTTTGTGACTGCCCATATCGCAATCGATGTTATTTGCTGCCTGGTACCACTCACTGTTTTACCTTTGCAAGTGCGCATGCACTCGGTTCTCACCAGTTCAAAAGCGATTTCACCTGATGTGGTACAGAGTCAGTCTCAAAAAGCTTTAGCGTAAAGATACCCTTTAAGCTCGCTATGTTTTCCATCAGGCAGTCTGAGCACCATATAAGCCGGGTAGCTATCACCCTTCTTCGGCAGAAGTTGAAGTTTGATGCCGCAGCCGTTTGAATTATCAAAGAAGAGCGTTTTTGATTGACCATCAATGGTGCCTGTCATTTGCACTTGGTTCACTCCGGAGTTCTCTGTGTACCACTGAGCAGCTGTCCCAGGTGGCTTGTTTAGAGAAACATATAGATGCATGTATTTCCATCTTGGCGTATCAGCTATCGTTATATCGAGATTGCTGTGATCAGCCATTGAACTAAACATTGCTGAGGATAAAGCAGCGGGAACGCCTTGCAATGTGCCGCTGAGCAGTTTGTTCGGTATTGCTACATTCCGTGCGTCTCGACTCCAGGCAGTGTCCTTCTGCATAGCACTCGAATCTTTAATGCCATAATCAGCGGCTTCCTGAGGTGTCTTCATTGCCGTGCTGGTGATCTTCCAAAAATCGTCTTCCTTCACCATCGAAACCACCAACACATATGGTTTGATTTGCGGCTTCTTACCGTTCATAACGATAGGTTCTGGAGCAATGCAATCCACTAATACGGTTGCGGAGTTGCCACTTTTACTCTCGCTTCGCTTTTGCAGTTTTTGCCAACTTCCATACAACGCCCGCATTAAGTCCAACTGGGGTTTGCTGCTCTCCGGATCCGCGTTATCAATTTTTTTCTGGAATTCCACAAGGGAATACGGTTTCAATTCTGCCAATGTCGTGCAGTGCTTTACTGTATCAACATATTTGACAAAGTCTTGATAAGGCGAGTCGCTTGCAAAGGCATCCAATTTCGTAGTAAGTGCGACCAATACCGCTGAAACGAAACGTCGGTCCAATAGATTTCGCATTCGATGTTCCTTGCTGACCAATACGCCATTGAGCCCCCAATGTTAGGACAATGGAGGGATTTTCACAATAGCTTAAGTCTCCGCCCGAACACTTTATCAGCTGCGATTGCGAACTATCGCGGACCGCGCATATAAAAGAGGCACTGCCAGTAGTACCAAGTACTAAATCAAAAACTCGGATATGGAAAGGTCGACGATTTAGGATCTGCTGTTAAAAACTTGAAGATATTTTGCACTTCATGCAGTGCCGAGGATGGCTCAATCAAAATAGCATGCCAGGCATCTGCAATTGCAGCGCTTCTATCTCCTTGCAAAAATCGAGCATCTGCGCGAGAACTGTAAGAACCAGAACTTCGTTCGATTCTACTAGCGTATGTAAAATCATTTATTGCGCCTTCGAGATCACCGAATTTTGCACGGATAATACCGCGATTTTCATAATTATGGGCGATAGGTTCAAGCCAAATCGCTTTATCGAAATCATCGAGTGCGCCTTTCCTGTCCCCTAGAGCATAACGAGCAAATCCACGAGCATTGAAATTGAAGGATTCCTTCGGATCTAAGCCAATGGACTCCTCAGCATCTGATAAAGCTCCAAGCTTAGCTCCGATCGCAATACGCATATATGAACGCCCCCGGAATGCGGCATCATCCGTCGGATCAAGTTGAATTGCTGCTGTGTAATCATCAATCGATTTTTTTCGATCTGTCCACAAATGAGCGCGGTTAGAGTAACTTTCCTCGTCTTTTGGGTTCAATGAAATCGCTACAGTATAGTCTTTGAGCGCGCCTTGCCGATCTCCGAGTATTTCACGCGCGAACCCACGAACTCGATAGTGCAATGCAAATTCCGGGTCTATACTAATTGCCTCGCTAGATTCTTCTAGATGTTCCTTCATTTCTCCCCAAATAGGGGAACAGCTTAGTGAAGAATAGTTTGGAGCAGGTTTCGGATTGAGCTTTTTCGCCATCTCAGCATCACTTTTAGAACCTTCGTTATCACCTAATGCCTGTCTTGCCATTGAACGATATTCATATGCCAAATCCGATTTCGTATCCATTTTGAGAGCCTGATTTAAGTCTTCGACAGCACCTTTATAGTTTTGAGAATTCAACTGGCATTTACCACGCTCTAAATAAGCCAAATAGTTTTGCTCCAGGCTAATTACTTTATCGAATTCACGACGCGCAGCATTGTATTCTCCAGCACATGCTTCCGTCCTTCCACGAAAAAAGAATTTTCGTGCTGTGTCGTTTTTAAAACTACTAAAACTAGTACTGTTTCCCATGAATCGCAAGGGCAATACATAGCCAGTCGCGACGGCAACTACCAATAAGTAACCCAGACAGAAAACAATCAAATTGGCTCTCATACTCACCACTATACAATCCGAAACTGGATTGCGTAAGCGTAATTGCCGCAGTGAAGCCTACATTATCCTGCGAGCTATGTGGTTCGTTGGTCGTTAATGAAGCTAGAACGCTTTGGCGCCTGCTTCTGCGACGGCGTGATCTTGTTCGCCGCTGCCACCACTTACACCAATACTGCCTACAACTTTTCCATCTTTTTTGAGTGGAACGCCGCCGGCAAATATCATGATCTTCCCGTCATTGGATGCGTGAATTCCAAAAAATTGGCCGCCGGATTGACTGTGTTCAGCTAAATCTTTTGTGGCGATATCGAAAGCTTTCGATGTGTAGGCCTTCTTGATTGAAATATCGATGCTGCCAACCCAGGCACCATCCATTCGCACGTGCGCAACTAAATTTGCTCCGCTATCAGCAACGGCAATGTTCATTGGTTGTCCAATTTCTGCTGCTTTCTTTTCTGCAGCAGCAATAACACGACGCGCATCTTCTAAAGTCACCATGTCAAACTCCTATTGGTAAAACGAAGTCCTAATTTACCATCTATAAACAGTGGAAAGTTATTTGGGCATGGCAGTGCCATGCCCCTACGTTAGATTGATACCAACGTATCACCAATAAGCGTATCGGTAATAAACCTATTGCAATAAACGTATCGCCAATAAACATATTGGCAATAAGCGTATCGGCAATAAGCGTATCGGCAATAAACGTATTGGCAATAAACGTATCGGCAATGAAAGTATCGGCAATGAACGTATCGGCAATAAACGTATCGGCAATAAACGTATCGGCAATGAAAGTATCGGCAATAAACGTATCGGCAATGAACGTATCGGCAATGAACGTATCGGCAATGAATGTATCGGCAATGAACGTATCGGCAATGAACGTATCGCCAATGAACGTATCGCCAATGAACGTATCGGCAATGAACGTATCGCCAATATTAGACTACTGGGTCACCAGCAAGTCACTGCGCGACCCTAAACTCATAGCATCTTACTCAGGCAGTTTATTTACTAAGGGATGCGGCTATGGAATATGAGAACGAACGGAAGTTCGGTACAGACAATGTCGAGTACCAGAGAACAGTTGAAGCATTGAATTTGCAAAGTTTGATCTGTCAACTTGGTGCACAGATACAAGAAGTGCGTACACCTAGAACACGAGAGACCCTCGCTTTCGCAAGGGCCTCTCGCAAACTCTAGTAGTGTCTATGCTCCGTGCAAAGCAGACGAAGTTAGTTCCTTCCACTTGCCGCAGAGAAGATCGCGAAGTTGATCAAGGGTTTGCGCGGCAGCGCTGTTATGGACTTCAAGTCCATCAATGCGAATTTGGGGATTATCTTCTGTTGGTTCAGAATGCTCCACCATTTCAACTGGTATGGGGAGAGCCTCTTCGGCTATTACTGTTTCGAGTGTGTTGCGAACTGATTTGTAGGTACTACATCCGGGCGAATAAAGGAGCTCAACCCTCATGCTAGGTCCTCCAGTGGTGTTGGTAGGTGGTTGCGGAGATGCCTGCCAGGTCCCAGGGGAACTGATTTGAAATATTGAAGGAAACATTAAGACCTTCACTTGACGAAAGTATAAGTGATGACTATCGAAACGCAAAATTAAGTTGTGTTCACTGCTGCTTAAACATGCGTTATCTACAGGGTTTTAGGTCTTTTAGAGATCTTGCCTACTGCCGAACCACCGTTTCTACAGGCGTTCCTTTTGCAAGCGTCTTGTTCTCATCTACAGAACGGGCGATATCCGCCAGCATCCAACCAAATATGTCTCTCGAACCATCACCCGGATTAAGCTCATCCTTCAAATTGGGACTGGTAATTTTCAAGGGCCGATAAGCATCGATGAATGAGAGGTGATCTATATTTCGAAAGACTCTAGCCTGACCAACGTCAATCACATTCCGAACCTTAGCGACGTCGGATTCCTTCGCCAGGTAATGACTCTCACAGGCTGCATTTGGCAGGAACAAAGCACTCGAAAGTGGCGTAATACCGTCATTAAGGTCATACAGAAAACGCCAGTTGGCGCGAGTGGCAGCATCCGGCGAACACCGCACGCTGGCAATAATATGATTCAACAACTTTAGTACTGCATGTTCACGGGCCAGATGCGCAGGCAGCTTTACCGTGACAAACGTAATTGGATAAAGGGACGCTGTTTCAATGAAGCGTTCTGCGTCAGGCAGCAAATAAGGATTAGCAAGATAACCGCTGTAAGCAACAATTTTCTTTTTATCAACGGCATGCGCAGGCACAGCCAACATTCTGTTGTTGGTTGAATCTGCAATTGTGAGATCACCACTCGGTCCTAGTGGTAAGTGTGATTTGAATGGCCCCACATTTGGTATCGCACCGTCGGTATTATCCCAACGCAAATCAGACAAGAGATTTGGGTTTCGAGCGAAATAGAGGCGGTATGCAACAGCATGGTCTAAGCGTGTCCAAGGCATAGACAAATTTTTGTAGATGCCATACTGTAGCCAAT
>CAJCIF010000065.1 GCA_903970355.1 Actinomycetota bacterium | reverse complement strand
CCGCCGAGCTGATGTCGACCTTGCTTACACTCGGCAACGCACAACTGGGAATGAAACAATATGCTGCTGCCAAATCAAGCTTCGAACAAGGCGCAAGGATAGCTGCGCAAAAGAAAGACAGTGAACAGATCGCCAATTTCGAAAGGCAACTGGGCACTGTGGCATTGAGGCAATCTGACTACAGAAATGCGATTCGACACTACGTCACCGCTTTGCACTTAGATGAGCCCAAAGGACAACCTCCCAACAAACGCTCGGCAAAAGACCACTATTGCCTGGGGAGACTTCTTGAGAAACAAACCAAATGGCTCGAGGCTAAGGAAGAATACAACTCAAGCGTTACTGGTTTCGAAATTGGCTACGGTAAAAATTGCTCGGAAATCATGGTGCCGATATGGTGCCTGTATGCCTGTGCCAAAGGAAGACGCGATTCTGTTGAAGACAAAATATGCTGGGCCAAGTTGCAACAACTACAAAAAGTGCACCAGGACTTTCAGATGCTTCCCGTCGAACAAGAGCAGGAATTCTTTGACTTATGGTTTAAGGCGCCTGTGGTAACTAAACCTTGAGCGGTTTGAAGTCGTAATGTGGTTGCGGATTGAAGGAATACTGAGAGCCAAGAGGCTTAAGGCCGTTCGTCATGTCCGGTATCGGAAAATATGATTGCTGTTTGCCGTCTGCAGAAGATAGGAGTGTTTTGACACTATGCAAATAGGTGCCGTAGCTGCTCTCATCGCCGGATGCAATTTGTCGTTGATCGTAGTAACCAGCAACGCCACTCTGATAAAGCGGGAAGTGCTGCGGTGCGTCATTAGAGAAACCCGTTTGATCGGAGACTCTCACTAGCTCCATACCGTCGGATAACGCTTCTACTCGCCGAGAAGATTCAATTCCACTACCCTGCCGCCAGTAGTCGCCAGCATTTACGCCTGCGCGATTCTCTGGTGTTTCTTCAAATTCAGTAAATTGATCGCCTGCCAAGATAATTTCCTCTAACGCCCGAGCGTCCGAAACGGAGCATAACCGGGGTAACGCCTTAACCAGGAAAGCATACCATCGAAACCCATTGACAACAAGAGAAATTTAATGTTGACAGGTTAAAAGAAGGAACCGCCGCAGCCATGGTACCTGGACAGTTCTACGCCGGTCATAAACAAGTTTAGACCTGCCATGGCGACAACCAATAGTGCTCCAGAAACCCGCACAACCTTGATCGATGTACGGTTCACGAGCAAAAACAAGCCAACAACTGTTGCTACAACGGTCAAAGCGTTGAAGAGAAAGCCTGGTTCAAGCAGGGTTTTTGTTGAAAGGAAGGACGACTGCGTGGGTACCCCTGTGATGTGGGTCGGCTCGACCTGGGCACTCACCGAAGGAGCAGGGGCTACAACACCAACCCCTACTGGGCCTAAAGACTGAGCGTGCGCCCCGCTTGCGAAAAGGAGAATGGCTATCGTTAAACAAGTTAGGAATGCTGCTTTCATTCTATTTTTCCTCCTAGAGAGAATTCAGGTAGAGATTTCAGGAAACTATTAATTGCCTAAGAGCCGGGTCTCGCAGGCGCCAGAGCACAAAATCAGCACAGAAATGATGCAGATTGACGGCGCAAAAAATGGCCGCATAGGAGATGGAATAAGTAACACCAAACATCTTCGGTAGAGCAGGAAGAAGGACAAAGAGAGTCAACCCGACTGCAAAAAGTTGCAAGCCGTATCCCCAAAAGGCACTGCTAAAAAACGAAGGTGCTGCCTCAAGACCCTCAGCTTGAGCCAATTTATTCATGGTGTATCTGCCCGTAACGCAGAGATATTGAGTAGCGTGAAAAAACGCCGGTATAAATAGCCACGTCATAGGCATAGCTGATGGCGGCACAAGGAAGATGAAGAGACAGGTACTCAAAATTAAAAGGGCAGGCGCCGGGAAATATTCCCATTTGCAATGCAGCCTTGTTACCAGCATGCAAGCCAATTCCAGAAGAGCGAAACCAAGAAAAAGGGAAGTTGCATAGAGAATCCACGCCGGCAAATGCGGAATCGCGAATGCAAAACTTGCCAATGAAGCGCCAAACACATAGGAAATACCAGGAATTGGCATTTCCAATTGGTGCACCATCGCATAAATGGCCGTTGAAAAGAAAGCTCTTTTCAAAATATCTCGTTCACGACCATTCAAGCTAAAACCTTGTTTTTGACAATAGGCAAGCGCCACTCCATAGGCCTGCATTGTTGAGTGCTGTGCAATGAAAACCAAATAGAGTCGCAGGGCAACTGCCAATAAGGGCATGTACACCATGCAGGCAATGGCAAGCAGAGCAAAAATGAGAGGCGCCAGGTAGGTTAGCCAGCTCAACTTTTTTGATAGGGTGGAATCGCCATAAAGGCGAACGAGGGTCGCTGCATTGTGAGGATCTGATAAGAGCAACGCGCTTAGAAGTGGGATCACGGTCAGGTACAGGAACCCGTAATCCGACAAATTTTGCGTAGGCGCAAAGAAGGCCGCCAACAACCAGATAGCACCACCACAACAAAACAAAAGATCAATAAAAGGGTTAACGAACCATCTGCCCGTCGCATGGATCATGATTTGCACCAAATACATTTTCTAGTAAGCAACTCAAAACCAGCACAACGCATTGTGCGCACCCTGCCTTTTTTCATCCTCTTCAGCATGGGACAACTTGCCTGGATTTTTAAGGGGGTTTTCCCTAATAGTGCAACTTTGAAGTCTTGATCGTGTCCGAAATGCTATAGCACCAATTGCGATACCACAGCTAAATGCAAGGTAAGTACCAGAAATGTTGTGCAAAGATCATTCTGCTTTGCAACATCACCGAGACAAGCGCAAAGTTGGCAAAATGGCTAATTCGGAGACGGAAACAGCTAAGTTGGAGCTACAATTGTTGTCAAATGGTGTATAAAAAATCTCAGACGAATCAGTAACGGGAGCACTTTATGGTCAAGGCAGGGCTTGAGGACATTGTCGCAGCAGAATCATCAATATGCGACGTAGACGGTACGGCGGGGCGCCTCATTTATCGTGGCTATGACATTCACGATCTAGCTGAAAACTCTACCTTTGAAGAAGTAATTTATTTGCTCTGGTTCGGTCAACTGCCAACAAAGAGCGAGTTAGACAAACTCACGAAAGACCTCAATTCTAATCGCGCTCTACCCAAACCGGTTATTGATGCCTTACACAATTATCCTAAGAAAGCGCTGCCGATGGAGGTTTTGCGCACAGCAGTCTCTATGTTGTCCATGTACGATCCGGATGGCGACGATAACTCAATTCCGGCCAGCACAAGAAAAGCAACACGCCTTATGGCGCAGTTCCCCACCATAGTTGCCTATTGGGACTGCATTAGAAACGGACGCGACCTTAAAGCGCCTAAGGAAGATTTGACCATAGCCGCCAATTTTCTTTACATGCTGAAAGGTGAAACACCTGATGAAGTCAGCACGAAGTCACTTGATATAGCTCTTATCCTTCACGCGGACCATGAACTAAATGCGTCCACTTTCGCTGGTCGGGTTGCGGCCGCTACTCTCACTGATATGTATTCGGCAGTGGTTGCGGCAATCGGCACACTTAAAGGTCCGCTGCATGGTGGCGCCAATCAAGAAGTTATCAAGATGCTCATTGAAATAAATGATCCCGAAAAAGCAAAGGCATATGTCGAGAAAAAGTTAGCCGAACATCAAAAGATGATGGGCTTTGGACACCGCGTTTACAAAACAGAAGATCCGCGCGCGCACCATCTTCGTATCATGTCGGAAGAACTCGGCAAACGTTTGAAAGATGAGCGCTGGTACAAGATGTCTCGCGAAATCGAGGAAGTTGTATTCAAACAAAAGGGACTTTATGCAAACGTAGATTTTTATTCCGCTTCCGTTTACTACATGCTCGGCATTCCAATCGATTTGTTCACACCAATATTTGCGATTAGTCGCATGTCTGGTTGGGCTGCTCACATTCTTGAACAGCTCTCCAATAATCGTTTAATAAGGCCCCGTGCTGATTACACCGGTGCACGCAATCTCAAATACGCGGCAATAACCAGTCGTTAGTCTTCAGCTCGGGCGCGATAGGCAAGCACAATTTTTTCCAAAAACATCTCGGGATTATTTGCTACTTGCGCTTCATCTTGATTGAGTTTGATCCGGAAGTGCTCAGACAATTTTTTTGCGACTTCAGGCCGATGAGTGGCCGCCATCATTTTTCTGCGCCGCAGAAAGTTGGTAAGTATTTCGTACTCCTGCGGTGTGATAAGGCCCGCATCCAGTGAATCTTCTGAAGAAAGTGTGGCGGTCAATTGCAGATTTTCAGAGGAATGTGAGGGACGCTCCCTAATAACAATTGTGTTGGCAGCTAAATCACCGAGGCGGCGTTCGTTGCGATCGATTAACATGGAAAGAAGTCCAATCAGGAAAAGCGATTCATCGAGCGACCGCACCAGGTTTCTGATCCACACTGCTGAGCCAGAAACGGGTTGTCCGTTTGACTCTATTACACGAATACCAACCACTCGCTTGCCAGGTGTTTGTCCACGCCAGAGAATTTCGAAGAAAACGAAGTAACCAAAAATGACCATAAACGAGACAAACGAAAAGCCAGCGATGAGCATAATCGTTACCCACTCGCGATAAGTTTCGGAAAAGCCGAAGGTTTCCAAAATTCGATAAATGCCGTAAGCAGCGCCTGCCACAACAACCACCATCAGATATGACAAGAGCGTATCTATAACGCAGGCAAGAATACGGTTGCCGAGTCCTGCAAACTCCAGGTGAAGATCAACATTTTCAGGGGTAGAAATTAAATAGTCGGGGATAGCCATAGTTGTCTTATTAAGGTATGAACGTCCAACGTTGGTTAAAAGCTAGAAGACCGCACTGGGAGAGACTTGAAGCTCTCATCCGGATTGTGGAATCACGCCACGGTGGCGATTTGAGCCGAAACGAAATTCAGGAGTTGGGACGACTCTATCGGACAGCATCGGCAGATCTTTCAAGAGCTAGGGCTTGGAAACTAGGACAGGATACTCTCGTTTATCTCAACAATCTTGTCGTTAGAGCGCATAACCAAGTTTACCAAACGCCTCAGAACCGATGGCACGACTTAATACGCTTTCTATGGATAACATTTCCACAACTAGTCGAAAAGCATGCACTTTATATAGCTGCTTCCTTCAGCATTTTCATGGTGGCTTCGACTGTAAGTTTCGTCTACGTCCAAAAAGATATTCATTTTGCTCAGCTTGAATTTTCGCCTGGACATGCACTGGTACCCGAGGACCAATGGCGCATTATTGAAGACCACAAAATGTGGACTGATGATGCCGAAAAGTTTAGCCCCGTGGCAAGCAGCTTGATTGCCACCCATAATATCCACGTTGCCATTATTGCATTTATATCTGGTATCACTTTTGGATTCGGAACGGTATTTGTTCTTCTCGTAAATGGAATTGGCATTGGCACCGTTCTTGGTATCTGCAAGGTGTACGGATTAGATGATCGCCTGCTTGCATTTGTGGCTCCACACGGCGTCTTGGAACTGACTGCGATATTCATAAGCGGTGGAGCCGGACTCCTTATGGGAAAAGCATTGCTCTTTCCAGGCAATCAAAACCGGTTAGCGGCGCTGAGATCTGTTTCAAAAGATGCGATCGGTTTATTTGGCGGCTGCCTGCCTCTCCTCTTAATAGCAGGCACCATCGAGGGTTTCATCTCACCTCGCACCGACCTCTCCGCGGCCAGTAAGTTTCTAGTGTCACTGGCAACGCTTGCTCTTCTCCTCATTTATTTGTTTGCACCTAGAGATCTATTTAAGCGCAATCAAACAGAGGAATCTCCGCTACAATAGCCGGGTTACAACGTTCCGAGCGGATACGGCTTACAAAAACGCCCAGCATTTCCGTTCTCATCGCGCACGATATACGATGACGGCATCCAAATATAGAGTTCCGACATATCCGCCTGATACTCAGGCGCAATTAACAAGATCTCTTGCTGGCATAAAGCAAGACTTGAAAAGCAAGAAGAAATCGAATGGCGCAGGGACTGGCTCCCGTTCGAATCGCCATGGCTTCAGGTGGTTTCGTTGCATTGAGATTGCCACCCTCTTAACGTTTTTGCAGGGTCAATTTTCGCCTTCCGATCAGCTCAGGGTTGCTAATGGTGAGAATGTACAAAAGAAGGAAATCGTACAACCATTTGCGCTTGAACAAGAAGACAAAGATCTGGAAGAGAAACTGGCGGCCGCCTGTGATATCAAAGGGCTGCATGCCGGCGTATTTGCAGTGTCGATGAAATCCGGCCAATATGCAGATTTCAATGGCAAAGAATCGTTTGCCGCAGCAAGCATGATCAAAGTACCCGTGCTTGCTAGTTTGATGAGTGCAATTGATGATGGCACCGTCAAACAAACACAAATCTTGGAAATAAAAGAAAAGCACGTCACAGGTGGTTCCGGTTATTTGCAGTGGCGCCCGATTGGATCGAAAGTTTCCGTTCAGGAAGCGGCTGAGTTGATGATGGTTATCTCAGACAACACGGCCACTAATTTGCTTATCGATCTGCTTGGTGACAAGAAAACCTTGAACAGACAATACAAAGAGTGGGGACTTACGCAAACGAAGATCAACAATTGGCTTGGAGACTTCGAAGGAACCAACACAACCAGCCCTTACGATCTGGTCTTCTTGCTCTCTCGCATTCAGAAGGGCGATCTGCTTTCTGAGCAAAGCCGAAATTGGATGTTTCAAGTAATGCGGCGCACGCGCATCCGTACATTATTGCCGCAAGGTCTTGGACCAGGTGCCACAATCGCGCATAAGACAGGAGACATCGCCGGGATGGTCGGGGACGTCGGTTTGGTAACCGCTCCAGATGGCAACCAATTTATGGTTAGTGTGCAAGTGACAAGACCGCGCAATGACCGGCGCGCCAATGCTTTAATTCGCACATGCTCGCACCTCATTTACCAATCGTTTGCAACCAGCGCGCCTCAAGCCAAACCACAAAGCGAAAACACGGCGCCTGCATCCGCACCTGTGCACCACCGGCACCACCGAAGACATCATTAATATCGTCGATATCGGCGTTATTGATATCGGCGTTTTAGCGTAGGGGCATGGCATTGCCATGCCCACATATATAAAAATGGGCATGGCAGTGTAAGGTGCCATGCCCCTACGTTATCGTCGTACCGTAGATCCTTACTCAGGACGGCCGTTCAGCAATGGGCTTGATAGTGTTATCGCCGGATGGGGTGCGGCGTTGGCTGGCATCGGTACGCCGACCGGCACAACTGGAATATGTCTTTGTTTGGCTTGGCCTAACAAGCGTTGTCCGTTGCGTACGATCGATTGCGATTCAACCAATCTTTGTCCGAGGTTATTCAGATCTGCATCGATACGAGTCAATACGGATTCTGCATAATGATCGGCACCTTCTCTGGTGCGAGTAGCATCTTCTTCAGCTTCGTGGCGAATACGCTCGGCTTCAGCAAGAGCTTCGCGGCGCATTTGCTCGACTTCACTCACAACTTGTTTGCGAATTCTTTCCACTTCGGATTGCACAGCTTTGAGCAATTCCGATTCGTGCAGCATGTTTTCAGCTTGGCGCCTGGCTGCTGCAATAATTTGTTCTGAACGTCGTTGCGATTCAGCGATTACTTCATCGCGTTGTTGAAGAACGTCGGCGGCTTCGCGCAGTTCTTCAGGCAATCTTGCTCGTGCCTTGTCGAGCACATCTAGAAAATCGTCGGCGTTGATGAACTTGTATTTATACAAGCCCATCGCATCGTCAATGAGATGCTCAAGCAGATCCAAATGCTTATAGATTGTGGATTGCTTATAGTTTGGCGTGGTTGGCGGTGCTTGCATCGTACTAGTCATTTATCTGGTGCCTCTGCTGAAATGCTCTCTCAGATATTCGTTTACGGGTTGAGGAACGAAGTGTGAGACGTCGCCGCCGAGTCGCGCGATCTCTTTAACGGTTGAGGAGCTTATGAAAGAATACTCGGCTTTTGACATAAGAAAAATAGTTTCTAGTTCAGGATAAAGCTCTTTGTTGGTCTGCGCCATGCCTAATTCTGCTTCAAAATCGGATATAGCGCGGAGACCTCTGATCAATATCTTTATGTCGTTTTGTCGTGCGTAATCTACAGTCAATCCCTGAAATGATCCGACCACCACTCCCTCGATGTCGGCGACAGTCTGAGCAATTAAGCGCTCACGCGCTTCAAGCGGTAAGAGTGGAGACTTGCCTGGGTTACCTACAACAGCCATGATCACTTGATCGAAAAGTTTGCATGATCGTTTGAGGATATCCAGGTGTCCATATGTCATAGGATCGAATGACCCCGGATATATGGCTCTTACCAAATTGTCGACCGCCTTTCCTTCACGAGAAGTTCCTTCATCAAAAAAGAGAAGGTCGAGAATCAACAAGGTTATTGGACCTTGTCAACGCAGAGAATGATAACACGACAGTTACTTGGAAACTGGATAAAAATCAATATATTGCAGGCTCTTGGCAAGCCTATTTTGCGACTTCCGCGTCAGGCAAGGATTCTCCAAGTCTAGAGTCCATTGATCTAGTCGCTGATACAGCATCCATAAGTCCGGCAGCGACGATTGAACCTGAAAATCTCACGGAATTCCAACCGCGCAACAAGCCTGAAGTCAAACCATT
>CAJCIF010000064.1 GCA_903970355.1 Actinomycetota bacterium | reverse complement strand
TCGATCAGCGCGCCGCCGAGATGGAAGCTGCCGCTGCCGTGCATGTCGCCCAGGTGTCGCGCCGCCGGATCGAGACCGAACATCGACAGGAAGTCGTGTCGCCCGCGATCGATGTTGCCGTCGGCCTGTTCGTCGATGCCGTCGATGCTCACGCTCATGATGACCAGCATGCCGCTCGGTTCGCCGAAAAGCAGGAAGCTGGCGCTGCGCGCGTCGTTGTCGATGTCGTTGTCGCGGACGCGTTCGTTTCGCCGATGGCAGGTGCAGTTCGCGCACGGGCCGGGATCGGAGTTGAGCAGCAGCATGGACAGGATGCCGAGCGGTGGTATTGAAGTGATTCGTCGCATGATGCGACCTCCTTGAGAAATTAGCCGATTGAAACTCTCACGAGTTGGCCAAGCTTGCGAGAGGTGGACGGGATTCCGTCCTTTAGAAGGTAGACATGAAGCGTCACCCTTTCCGAGTTGCCCCGAATTGGGTGACGCTCCACTTACTCAGCACAGACCAAGTTAATGACCTGTGTTACTCGACCCAGCGATCAGGTTGTGGCGTTGGTGAACCCGAAGTGCTGGGAGGCGCCGCCGGAGCCGTCGTCGTAGCCGGACATCATCGCGTTGCTGTCGTGCGCGTGGTCGGTGCGGCCTTGGTTCGACATCGATGCCGTTGTCGCCGATTTCATCAAGTGTTTCGATCGCATGATGCGACCTCCTCTTCAGATGGTCCGGTTGGTACTCCTAAAGTTGGACCGTGCTTTAGTGAGTCGAGCAAGGATTCCTGCTCTAGCCGTTCGCGTCACAATCCTACTTTCATCACCAGGCCCAATCTGCTCTCCAACACACTAAGTGCTGAAAAAACAAGTTGGATTAGTCAAAAAACGATGACGTATCTGGCAGTGATTGGGGGAGAGGGAAACGAAGGATAAGTTCAAACTATCCGATTGCCATCCCGCCGCGCAATGTTGTCAATGGGCCAGTCTTAATGCGACTTTAACCCTGGAGACATGGCGCAGCTCCCTATAAAATGGTTTGTTACGGACTACTAAATACGTATCAATTTCGTAGTTTGATGCATTTAACCGACAGGGCGCGCGCTCCTCATGCGAGCTAGCGAGCTCCCGCAGCCCAGATATAAGGTGCATAGTAATGGCCGGGCACCATACGCGGTAGCAGTGCCTCCAATGTACTTTCCTCTATTCTTCGCGCTCTGCATCGAAGTGCTTGAAATGTTCAATGTTGAATTTAAAGGCTTCAGCGCTAACCTTTACATCGCCGGAGAAAGGGTAGCCAAAAGACGCTACTAGAATAAGGTTGAGACTTAGCACAATCGTCACCAGGATCGTCATTAGGATCTGGGCACGCATGTTTTCTATGCCAAAGAAGTATGTGAAGACAATCATAATGATCGCTCCAATTAACAAGACGGTCCAGACAAGTGGATCTCCTGCAGGTTCGGCCAGGATGCGGCGTTCATCTCTGCAGTCACCTACTCGCGTGATCTGAGACAACATGGCATTGTGGTCATCAATTTCGTTCTGACTAGTAGGATGAACATTGGTAATGACCTGCCAGAGCTGTGCCATGGAAGTCCGAGCATCCGGACTCATATGTCCGTTCTCCATCGTTTCCCATTCCTTTTCGTATACCGCCTGGCAATATTTCAGACAAGCTCCTCGTACATCGTCCCTATCTTTAGATTGCAGTCCACCAGCGAGATGGAAAATATCGTGCAAACCATTAGCTTCTTGCTCAACGGTTAAACGGGCATGATTGAAAGAATTGAGCGCATCTACAACAATAAATCCAAGAACAACCGCATAGAGCGTTCCAACCGCCGACATAAATGGAGTAGCAACATCGTGGTGAGCTACCAAGACACGATGATCAACAAATTTGCGAACTAAAATTAGACCGCCAACCGCGAGTAAAATTCCCGCGAGCAACGCTACGCCCATGAACCAGAACGAACCTAACCAAGCCATATTCGCAATCAGCTAACTAGAGAGGTACCAGCGCTCAGAGTGTATCATCTCTGCCCAGCTCTTGTGGCTGGAAATCGCATGTGGGCCCGTAGTTGACGGTCGGCGCCGTTGTTGAAGACGCTACCGGTATTTCAACTACGAAGGATGCGCCACTTCCTTCTTTGCTATGACAATTGATAGACCCTTTATGCGCTTCGACAATTTGGCGGCACAAATAAAGACCCAAGCCTGTTCCGCTTTGCTTCTTCTTGCCGCGGTTGCCTCGTTCAAAAGATTGGAACAAAAGACCCTGTTCTTCTGTGGAAATGCCCGGACCATCGTCCGATACGACGATTCTTACGGTATCGCTAGCGGTGCTAACACCAACTCGCACCGTTCCACCGGCAGGCGTGAATTTAAGGGCGTTATGAACCAGGTTATTAACAAGATGGCTGATGGCAAGCGAGTCAGCACTGACGGTTGGAACGGTCATGTTTGCCGTTTCGTTGATTAGCTTCACCTGATTGATATCGGCAGTGGGCTGCAACTCCTGTAAGCACCTGGCGATGATTGGCTTAACGTCAAGCTCTCTGAAGAGCATTACTGCCGATCCGTTTTCGAAACTTATGAGGCTGAGCAGGTTCTCAATGATTTTTAAGGAGCTATCGTTAGCCTTGCGAAGAGTCGCGATTGCTTCCTGCTGCTTACTCGATAGCTCACCGAATTGTCCATTGAGAAGCAGCTCGTGCATGCGTCCTGCTCCCACCAGGGGATTCTTTAAATCATGCGCTATCACCGCTAAAAAGGAGTCACGCTGCTTGGATAAGAATGACCACTCCGTGACGCGAGCTGAAAGGGCTTGCGAACGCTTTCTCTCGATGGCATACAGAATTGACTTTGCGAAATGAAAGCCCAGAGTATCATCGTTAGCTAGCACATCATCCGCACCAGCTGCCAATAGATCTTTTACCTTTTCCTTTTCTTGTCTATTTAGAAGCACCAAAATTGCCACATCTGGTGCAGCAGTTTTTAGTTGGATGAGACGGGAGATATCGGAGTTCAAATCGAGCACAACAGCCGAGATTCCACCGTTTTTGAGGACTGCCACTGCATCGGATATCGTAGCAACGTGCTCGAACAGCAATTGATCGAGCAAATCTTTTGAAAGCGTCGACAGTTGAGCGAGAGGGCTGTCTTGTAGCAATAAAACGGTTCGCGTCATGGGTTTTGAACAAATGGCGAGCGAAAATAGAGCTGGGAGGAGCTCTTGTAGTTGTATTTTTTGGGATTCCGGAGAAATAGCTTAGCTTAGGGGAATGTACCGCGAAGTTTTGAAATTATTGGGAAAGCGATGAGGAACGAGGCTTTGCATTTGTCTGTTTTTGTGCTTAGATCTACGCCCTCAGAGATCGGACAAGATTAAATGAAAATCGTCAGGGCAACCCGGGAGTTTGAAGACTGGCTCGCCAAATCAATCAAAGTAGAGCTGGACGATCTCCAAAAAAAGCATGAGTATATGGCGTCCGATGCCTTCTTATTTCTGCGCGCCACTTACTATCGTTGGGCCCAACTATTCACTCAAAACTGCAAAGAACTCAAGAAAGCGCCGCAAATACTTTCGGTAGGGGATCTACACGTTGAAAACTTCGGTACCTGGCGTGACAGCGAAGGAAGACTCGTTTGGGGGGTCAATGATTTCGATGAAGCTTATCCACTGCCATTCGCTAACGATCTTGTCAGGTTGGCGACAAGCGCATACCTTGCCGAAACGGACGCACGTCTTGCTCTCAACCTCTCGGAAATCTGCGCTGAAATTCTCCATGGCTATGAACATGGTTTGAATCATGGCGGCAAGCCGTTTGTGCTGGCAGAAAGCAACATTGAATTGCGTGCCATGGCTTTCGGCGTGCTCCGCAACCCAACGCACTTCTGGCAACGACTGGATACTCAAATATCCCCTGTTCAATCCGCTCCAACTGATGCAATTCGCGCACTGGAAAGACAGTTTCCGGAAAAGTTTGCCAGTTATCGCGTCGCTAAACGAAGAGCAGGGATCGGTTCACTTGGCAGACAGCGCTTCGTGGCGATTGCGGAATATCGAGGCGGCCGGATTGCCCGAGAAGTAAAGTCATCTTTGCCATCGGCGGCATTCTGGGCAGATGGTACTACTCATGGTGCTACCTCATTTTACGAGCAGATAATCGATCATGCCATTCGTTGTCCCGATCCTTATCTCAAGGCGCGAGGCAAGTGGATTGCACGCCGATTGGCTCCGGATTGTTCTCGGGTTGAATTGTCTGAGTTGCCGCAAGCCAGAGATGAGCGCCTTTTGTTCAATTCGATGGGGCGAGAAATAGCCAACGTCCACAATGGATCGAAAGCCAAAATAGCAAGCATCTCGAAATTTATGTCCACGCTCAAAAGGAACTGGCTCGTTGAAGCCGTTGAAGAAATGAAGGACTCTGTCCTGGATGATTGGCGGCATTGGCGAGCTTACATGGCGCTCCCGCATCCTAGTGAAA
This sequence comes from Actinomycetota bacterium, assembly GCA_903970355.1. Classification (GTDB taxonomy): domain Bacteria; phylum Cyanobacteriota; class Vampirovibrionia; order Obscuribacterales; family Obscuribacteraceae; genus CAJCIF01. The sequence goes on along the minus strand of CAJCIF010000064.1, from coordinate 11,425 downwards.
AGAAGCAAATATAACTAATTATTCTATATAGTAATTTATCGGAAATGTAGTAGGCTTGTGCGGTTGAAATTGTTGCCAACCGCACAAGCCTATCATTCGGTTGTGGTTAGCTAAGGCCCATCGATTCCGGACCAAAGCCGTAAGGCAACATGTCGTTTAGTGAAGCGACGCCGACAAACGGTCCGTCCCACTGCATGTTGAAAATGGTCGCGTTGAGACCACGCTCACGCGCCACTTGCAATTCCGCTCCGCTGATTTCAACGAAGCCGTCATCCACGAAAACGGGATGAACTTTTTGGTGTGCGGTTTCACCGGGCGAGAACGACAGCGCGGTGACGTTGCGGAAGCCTTGCGTAGCAGCAAGACCGCAGGCGATTTCGACCGCGGTTGTCGTCGCCCCATAGCTGGCATTTTCGAAGCGGCCGGCTCGGAAGATGCGTTCTTGCCCTTCCGAGTTTTGAGCGAGAACGGCGACGCCGGATTTGATACCGGAATACGGGGCATAGGCTTCTTTTGCGGCAACGAGCGCCTGCGAGCAGAGGTCTTGTGCTTCTCGTTCCAAAGCATGCCAGTGAATTTTCTTGCGAACATTCCTTTCCGGAAGAAATTCACCCGTTGTCCAGCGCATAACGCTGAAGTTTGCATCGACCACGCAGTTGAATTGCAGGTCGCGTCCCCCATATTCAAGCAGTGCCCCTCGGCACAACCCGCAGGGAGCCATACCCGTATCCGCCAATCTGGCGAATGTAAGGGTTACGCAGAGCAAGCGATCGTGACCGTCGTCCAGGGCTTGCTGAAGCGCCTTTCTTTCCGCACAGCAGGTGAGCCCCCACGCACTATATTCGGTATTACAGCCCGGGAAACTCTTCAGATCACCCGCACCATTTGTGGCGCGAAGAGCCGAAGCGACGCGGAAATCCGACTGAGACACACGAGCTCTCGCAAGAGCACCTTGTGCCAGGTGAATGTCATTTTGCTCTTCCACACTCAGTGCGGAAAAAGCAATCAGCGGCTTAGTAACTGTCATTTAGGTCTCCTGTTTTAAAGTGAAACGCGGCAGGAAAGCCCTACCGCGTCTTCGATTTGCACAACAAAGTGCGTGCCAATAAGAAGGCGATCAAACAGAAATCGCCTTAAGCCTTCGCATCGAGATAAGCTGTGATCGACGAGACGAGCAACTCGGTGCTGTTCACAACCGCTCCACCCGAGTGCAACACAAAGTACTTCACTTGCAGATTGAAGCCGGCCCCTTCTTCGCCGGAGGCGCGAAAGTCGGAGCGGTAGCCGAAGACAGGCTTGCCGTATCCATAGGCAAAGCCGGCGATTGCCGCTGTGCCGATCGGAATCTCCTGGCGGTCGAGATCCACAACGACAAGATCGGCTGCTTCAATTGCTGCCGCAATCTCGGCACCGAGATCGTTGTCCTGCGGCAGATCGCGTTGGCGAGTCACTTTCAATCCGGCCTCCTCCAGAGCCGGTCGAAGAGTGGTTTGCCAGAACCATTCCGTTCCTTCGGTATAGCCCATAAGGCCTCCGAAAAAGACGATCGGCTTTCTGTGGTCGACATCAGAAGTTGCTCTGGCGGCGCCGTTGTAGTGCGGTCCGCGAGCAGCTCCTCGAGCGACGGCTTCGGAAAGATCACCAAGTTTCCGGACGATTTCCCCGCCGCTTCGCTCAATCAAATAAGCGATAAACGGATCGATATCGGCCGAACGACGAATGTCCGTCATCATGCCGAAAAGGAAATTGCCGAGGGCGGCTCCGTATCCAATTTCGGACCCGGTTCCGCTGTCATCGTCTTCAAGGTTAGCGACGATCGTATTGGCCCGCTCGATGCCGTTGGCATTGCGCTGCCCGATCAAATCGTGAAGCGCCGCCAGCTTCTCAACACGATCGGGGCCGGATGGAAGTGAAATGACGGCCATAACTTCGACATCGCTCGTTAACTCCCAGGGATTGATGACACCCCCGGTAAAGACAGTTTTGAGCAAAGCCTGATATGGACCGAACATGTAAGCGCGCGTCGGCTCGGCAAAACCTTCCGGCCCTGCCGAATAAACCGTGAGTGTTTTCGTTTCCATGGTAAGTAGTCTCCTGGTTCTTGGTTAAAGATTGGCATTCGCCACAAAGGCAGTTCACACCGAGCCCGTCCTGTACCGGGAAATCCAGCAGTTGAACTACTGTGTTTTTATGGTTGAGAGAAAGGTGCCTGGTGATGCCGATTTGGGATTGCCGTCTAATGCCTAAGGCCCGCCAAGCCCGCATCACAACTAAGGTGAGGTTAAACAGTGGAAACGAAACTACTGGGCTTTCGAGAAAGTAAAAATGAACTTCTGGGTGAAGGGATAGCAGAAAATCCAGTCGTTGACATGACAAGCGCTTGCGCAGCTTGTGAATCAGTAATCATAAAATTCGAAGCTTGAAGTCTCAACCTGAACGAAACTGGGTTAAGAAGCCAGTCTTGTCTTAACCAGTCGTTAATAGATTGGCACCAGATATGGTTCGTTTCTGAAATCGGACGGGATTTACTATCTTATATAGCATTACATCGCACAAAAACAAAGCTGGCAGTACTCGATTTGCATCGGGCAACCGCCAACTTTGTTAAAGTCTCAGCTTATCGCGGAACGTCTGTTGTGTTGTTAGTGGAAACGCCAAGTACTGCCGTTGGGCGCAATGCCTGCCAGCGAGTAAGCTTGTCTGATATCCAGGCAAGCGTTTCTTGATCGAAAACATCATAGCTTCTCCAGGAGTCAGCTTCGACGTTAGTTTCACACCAACGGGCCAATCCGAGGTGACGGCGGGCAAGCCCGAAACCACCACACTTGATTGCGCCCGTCACAAGTCCAATGTCGGAACGGGAATCCCCAAATCCACAAACGATCGGATGTCCCATCGCAATGAGAGTGTCTGCGATCAGACTCTTGTCCACACCGTTTTCTCCATGCAACGAGTTGAAAACATACTTCTTGTTTCCATTCATCGTTGCGTGGTTCGCGATCAGTGGCCAATTAAGGCCGTGATGCTCAAGCAGAGGACCAGCGAGCTCGTGGAGCCCATTGGAAACTGCGATCATCGGAATCCCAGCCACAGCAAAAAGCGCGGCAAGATTCTCAGTTCCGGCCAACTTCTGATGAATAGCCTGCAAACTAGCGAGTACGGATTCCAGCTTGAATCCTTCATTAGCCTGACATAAGTCGAAGGCGTGCTGAAAGAGATCGCGACAGGTCATGTTCGAACCAGGGAGGTTAAATTCCCTGTCTCTTGCATACCAAGCTTCTGGGTCGCGACTAAAGTTTTCAACCATAAACCCGTATCCATCAGGCTTATAGATGGTAGTGTCCAGATCCGTTAGACCTACCGGTTGCCCAGGTTCGAGCCCGAGCTTTTGCACAGCGTTAAAGCTGGCGGCTTCCATGCCAATGTTCATCTTAATTACCCTTAGAAAATACAGCACAAAGCCCCCAAACACCCGTTTGAGGAGAAAAAACTCCGTGCCGCGTTACCCAATGCACACAACAGCTCGAGGCAACCGAACTGATACCGCAAGTGGTGCCAGTGCCAATTGCTTCAAACCGTCCCCAAAGCATTCAATACGACATGCCGGGTTAAACAGACTTACGCAATGCGCAACTTCAGCTCTTTCTTGTGTCCAACAATAGACATTTCGTCCTTTCGTTACGAGTTGATCCGCAAAATTGCGGGTTGCATGTCCTGGTTGAAACGCAGAGATAAAGGGCTAGCCGTCGTAATTACAATGAAGAGATCTGTGAAAGTGTGCACGTAACCTAACCGATTGGATTGCGTCAGGAATATGTATTCGGGACCGTTTCATTCGATATGAGAACTCTGCGAAGTGTTGACGATTTTGCTTGAAAGCCGCACATAATCTAATTGTGAAAATAACATTGAGAGCGAATCGCCGTCTTAGCGCCTAGCTCGCAAAGCTGTAAAGCCCACCAGAACCGGTGACTGGCATGCATTTAGTGAGAGACAGACCTGTTTTATCCGTCAGAGAAACGCACGAATTTCTGACTGGTGTTCGGGGTAACTAATCGCTCAGCTTTCAAGAAGTTGTCTCGCAATGAAATACTTGATAGGCTCTTATCTCCAGAGTACGTAGACCTATACAGTGCTATCGCTCCATTGAGAGATAGAAAAAGCATTTTTCCGAAGGAATTGACAGAACTGCTTAAAAGTTCCTGCTTGCACTTGGTTCGGGCAGCATCAGAGCGTTCTCATGCGGCTAGGGTCTTACTTTCTATCTCCGCGATAGAAATTCTCTTATCTCATGGAGTGAGCGACAGCGACTTTGTGAAGGTTCAAAAGCGAATTTCAATATTGGTAGGAAGCACGATATCAATTGCTGACATACAAAAGGCATTCGGAATTCGCAACCGGCTAGTCCACAGCGGTCAAGAATGTGATGAGAGCACGTTAGCCGTAACGCTTGCAGCACTGTGTATAGTCAACTTCGCACGGCTAGCCAGGATTCGAACGGAGCCCTTCAAATACGGTCCCAGCGCAAGGGATAGGCTGATACAATACATTGATTTCCTCGTCGCCTCAGCTCGGATACGAGAATTTTGGACGAATGAAGAAAAAATCGTCTTTTCTAATCATTTTGAGCATTCTGCAATCTCATTGCAAGAATGAGTAACTTGTAGCGTGTCAAACACGCAAACGCGTGTTCTAACATCTAGTTCTCCCTTGCAAGTGCAGTCCGCATCCTTTCAAAAAAGGCTAGTGTTCATCGAACTAGGTGCACAAAAGCGTCAAGTTGATGGTACTTGGAAGCCTTTACAACAGTCATCTACTCAGGTACAGATCGTCAAATTTATCTTGCGTTAATTCGCGACGCGCACTGTCGTGCGGAGTGCTAAATCGAAGACCTAACGAAAGTTGCAGAATCGTGGATCGTGCCTAAAGGCTTGGGATTGCCTCAAAAGTCCAGAGGCAAAAAGGCCGAAAAGGAAAATGGCAGAGGTTTTAACTACCCGCTTTAAAAATCTGCTACATGGTTTAGTGAACTCATACAAAAAGTTTGAAGTATAGCTAGAAGCCTTTTGAACCAAGTCCAGAGTAAAAGTAGAAGTCGAGAAAAGCAGCTACAGAAGGCGTAATAACAGGTAAGCAAAAGACGCCTAGTTTTGGTTTAACCAAAACTAGGTAGGTCAAAAAAGGTATGCCAAGAAAAGCATATGCATAAGCTAGCAAACTGGAGATATGGCAGAGGCCGTTATAGAGAGGCTGCTGAAAGAGAGTAGAAATAGTAGCAACAAGCAAACAAGGAAGTATCCGGTACCACGGTTTAAACCCCACCACACAAACAAGAGCCACCATTCCAATCAAGACAGAAAGTGTTGGCTCTATTCTGGGTAGTATAGTTTCGCGTCCATACCAGTAGTCGAATTTCCAAAAGATGAATTCGTGGAAAAGATACAAGCAAAAAAGGGGAGCAACTGTTACTAGGCCAAGCCTTGCCTTTAAGCCTAAGAAATCATTTGGGACTGCGATTACGTTCATAGAGTCTATGATCCTGAATGCATTTGTTTCAGTCAATACGTAAAAGTACGTTTTACCGATAAGTAGGAGTTGGAACGCGGGGAGACGTTTGTCCCCCCGCGCTGTTCTTAGTTAGTGATTCCACTCAGAAGCGGGATAGGTTGCGCATGTGCCCGGAAAATCAGGCGCACCACCTACAGGCGGCGGAGCGAGATGATTTTTCCAGTAAGAAACAGCAGAGCCGAAACACAGATTTTGGAAAGATTGAAAGGCATTATCTGTAACCGGCAAAAAGTTTGTTTGTCTACCATTGCCAGTCACAAATGCAAACATCTGGGCCCAGGCATCCGCATAATCAGCTATACCTCCGGGGACTTGCGAAGGGAAGAAGAAATACGGCGATTTTAGCTGAAGGATATTGGTTATCGATTTGCCCTTGTATGCCGCCTGCACCGTTGACCCCTGGCATACCGGTGTCAAAGCATCAGCTTGCAAATCGTATTCAAGTGCACTCGTTACTGCCGAACCGAATATCGCGCAAGGTGATGGATTGATGGCATTTTCATTCTGCAAATCGTTACCTACATAGTCTAGGAAAGGCGTTGTTTCCGACGTCGGTGTGCCCGGATTGCTTGAGTTGAGAGCCAGAGTATAGTCGAAAGCATGACCTCCTTCATGCCCGACGGTTTCAGTGATTGAAGGATTCTGCACATCTTCAATACCCGCTCGTGTGTAATGGCACATGTCAAAAATTGAACTGGTTATGCGTTTCGACATGAACATTCCTTTTGAGTCAGCCCCCGTGTAACCGCAACGTGTTGTCGATGCGGGAACGAGAAGGCTGTTTGGGTACTCACCCGACATATAGGCAATGGCATCAGCCTGCGTTCGGAAGTGATAGAAGAGAGCGCCGTTGCTCTGAAGATATTCAAGGGCGCCTTGCTGACCGGAAATATCACTCTTGAATTTCTGAACCGCACCAACAATAGATTCTTCGCGCCCAATTATTAGCATAGACGCGGGAATACATTCGTAAAGGTGCCCGTCAGCGGGGTAGACTCCGCCGCCGGTAGGAAAGGTCGTTGCGTTCTGTACATTGCAGGTGACTCCGTTTTGTGTGTCAGCGTGAGCGGATATTGCGGTAAACGCAAATAAAACACTCAGAAAAGAAACTACTTGTAATAGACGATTCATATTTCCCTTTCGGATTCGATTTTGTAATTGCTGGTCATTTTCGATCTAGGCAAGCACTGCCGAACTTTCAATCGTAAAGGTTGATGTTACTCGCTAAATGAGTAAGTAAGTTTTGTTCGGAGAGTTCCTGAAAGAAGGAAAAACAGCAATTACGATTGAGACTCTATCTAATGCATAGATCCATTTACAGATCATTCCTCGATTTTCTTTTGAGAAAGATTCACGCAGTTCGGACTAGCTAGCACATGCGAGATTTTCGCTTCTAGTTGCCTGTAGGCGCTGCTTTGGAATAGTGGGTCTTGGAAAGAATAATGAACTTTTCGTTCATAAACTCAGCTAACCATACCAATAATAGTTCACGCCATCTATCCTTTTGCCGTCACATAAACGATCCTCTACTAAGGCAGCGAAAAGTTTGTTTGAGAATGCGCCTTCAAATTGAGGATGCACCGCGATAGTTTAAAATTGCCACCTGCGAAAGACGAAAGTTAATAAAAGACACTCTTCGTGCGGTATTGCCGACATAGCATTGTCGATAAAATTATCTTGTTTCAGATCCGAATGTAGCACACTTGCCTTTTGGGGCGGCGAGCGCATCCCACGCGGGATATGCCAGAAAACGCAAGCTAGTCGACAAATAATTTCCTGAAAAGTCTGCCAAATAATTCCGCGATAACCCTGCCAAATAATTCCGTGAATTACATGCCCTGCTCGAAGTTTTCAGAGTCGATGCTGAGCAAGCGGCTAAAAGAAAAAGAGTCTGAGAACGAAATATCTAAATATCTCAAATGAGGTGGAGGATGATCTCACCGATTCTCCTTCTTTTTGCGGACTGATTCTGACACTCTTTAGAACCTTGAAATAGATCGCACAGTGCAGCCAAGAACCACTTTTAATGATGTTTGGAAAATGGATAAGACAGAGAAAAGTTGAGAAAACATCGGTGTCACAAAACTGACACGCATTGCTTCTAAATTTAGTAGAACGCAATGGAGGTTAGGAAAATGACTGAAGAGAAAAATAAAAACACGACCGAAGAAATTAGTGCTAATTACTGCGAGGTGAATTGTGATGAACGGGAACTTGAGAGATGCTCTGTGTGAAGTTAAGACTTTAATAGCAGTCGGTTCATATGCCGTGGCAATCGGAGCACTGTTGGAACTGTCAAAAGCAAATGACTTACCGGCGCAATGGTTCAATGGTTTGAGCTTTGTTATAAAGCAAGCGGCGGATTAGACCAGTTAGAAAACATGCACGAATCAGCGGTTGAGTGGACGACAGCGTATCCAAATGATGCCCAAGCTCATTTTGCTTTAGCTGTATCCCAAGCCACTTTCGAACGTTTCAATGAATCAGAAGCAGCGTTGCGCCGAGCCATCGAAATAGATAGAAATGATGGTGAATATTGGGGACTGCTCGGCAAGTGTCTTGCTACCCAAGAGAAATATGATGAGGCTACGAAGGCTTTCGAAATAGGACAAGGAGCGGTTCAAAAACGAGAGTGGAGTTTCTATCATCGTGCCACACTTTTAACGTCCGCCGAAAATTGGCCAGGCGCAATGGAATTTCTTACCCAAGCTATAAACATTCGCAATTCATTCGCGGAAGCCTATTCGCAAGCAGCCCATGTGGCAATTGCACTTAATGATGAAAGCATGGCATCAGGATTCTTTCACAGTGCAGCCTTGCACGATGATTTGGCACGCGAAATGTATTTTCAGGATCTCGGTTTATTTTTGACTAGCTATGATGTAAGCACTGAATATCTGGCTGAAATGAAAAGACTACAAAATAAAGCACCAGATGATTTGAACATGTTGTACTTGCTCGGTATAGCGAACGAAGTTCTAGATAACCCACAGTTAGCCGAGGAAATCTATCGCGAAGTGGTATCGAAAGAAAGAACACACAAACGAGCTTGGATCAGACTCGCAAACCTAGCAAGAAAAAAGAGAAACCAATATGGCTCTTTAAGAGCCTACAGGGCTGTTTTTGATATTTATCAAAAACAAAATTGTGAAAATAGTGCTTGCGAGCTTCCTATAGCCAGCTAATTACGGAGCATCAGAAAAATGAATCTTGACCATTTCAAATCGGAAATATCAAAGGAAAAACATAAAGAACTACTGTTAGAAGCGCTTCTAATAGCCAGAAACGAGAGGTGCTATTCACATCCGCTCAAAATGAATCAGCAAGAAATCGAGAAGCAATCGAAATCAAATACTAAGGGCGAAGGAGATTCTCAAGCCGATTGAAGAAAAAGCTATTTCTTCTCGATTGATGAATCCGCAGAATGGAGTTTTGTTATGGTATTCCTGCCTCTTTCGGAAAGAGCTACGGCGCTATCAACGATAAAAGCAGGCCGCCGTACTCCCGTACTCCGCGTCGAAGATAGCAAGGCGGAACAGCCATCTTCTGCTAACGTGCATGGGGTCGAGCTTTGACCACGAGCCATGCACCAAAATTTACTATAATTCTTAGTATATTGTTCCAATAGAAAAATGCTCAAGCACATGTGACATTGAATTATTCAGCACCCATACCGCAAGCCAAACGAAATGCAAAATAACCACCAACTATAGATACTGCAATTGGTGTCAGAAGAATTGCAAGTCGCGGTTTACAAAGCGATGTAACAGCCATAGCCACCCAAATACCATAGAAGACGTTATCCATAAACGCATAACGTGACACTTGAACTGTCAGGTATTCAGCAATAAGTGCAAATACACATATAACAAACGCTATTGAGTACATGAGCCGCTTCGACATGTTCAAATCGTTGAAGAACTTCATTGAAAGAAGGGTGACTATAACGATCTCTGGCTTGATCACATATTGGACATTTGTAGGACCAAAAATGCACCAGACAGCTAGATTCAGTGCAAAAGCTCCAAAGAACATAGTCCAAGGGTAATGGGCTAGCTTTAATCTTTCCATGTGGATAACTCCCGTTCCGCAAAAATACCAGGCAGCTTAGAAACTAGCAATACGTGGGAATACGCGCTGAACATCCAGAACAAGGTGGCAGAGGAGGGATTCACAATCCAAACTGTGACCCCCTCCCCGGCTTACGTTAGCTTAGTGATTCCACAAACCGGTCTCAGCGTTACATCCGCTGGGGTAGTCGATTGGTGCATTGTGATTTGGTGGAGCGACCAAATCGTACCAATATTGGACTGCATTAGCCGCGCAACCGATTGACTTTATGTACCTAAAAACATTGTCGGTAATGGGTAGTACTTCTGAACCCTCTTTTCCCGACTTTAAGACAAAGCTTTGGGCCCAAAAATCCGAGTATTTAGGAAGGGTTGGTGGATAGAGGAAGTATGGAACTTTCAACTGAAGGAGTTGCATGTTGGTTTTGCCAGCATAGATTGGGTTGAGTTGATTTGTGTTAGTGCATACCGGAGTCTCAGCATCTGCTCCGATGTTTAACTCCAGTTGGCTGGTTGTAGCCAATCCAAAAATTGTGCACGGATTAGCACTGTTTATAGCGGCCTGACCCTCATCGCTGTTGACGAGATTTAGGAATGCTGTAGTGGCGGATGTTGGTTGATTTGGTTGGGAAGAATCCGCAGCGAGAGCAAAATCAAAGGCATGCCCCGCTTCATGTGCGGTTACCTCCGAGAGTGCTCCGTCTGAGTTCTGGACGTTGGAGTCAGTAGGAAAACTGTAGTGGCATTTGTCGTAGACTGAGCTTACGATCATTTTTACAGAACCAGCCAAAAAGTATCCGGTATATCCACAACGCGAAGTTGTTGGTGGTATCAGACTCGGCTGAATGGCATAAAGGAAACTCATGTAATTGTCCGCATCAGCCAGCGTTGCGAAGTGATAGATCAAATAGTTGTGGTTTTGAAGTTCCCCGACAGGACCGATCGTGAGCGAGCTTTTTAGCCCTTCAATCGTGCTCCAGACCGCTTGGTTCATTTTCACTATTTAGTATAGTTATACAATAAGAAAAAAATCGCAAAGGGGTGTCAGCCCGCTAAAGCGATTTTGAAAAACCACACCCGCTGCAAGCGTCACTCGAGTTGAGCTTCGCTTGCAGCGGAATGTCGGTTTAGTTGCTGCCGTCGATGGGCGGTGCATCGTCTGCCATGATCCGTCGAATCAACGGAATGAGATCAGAATAGCTCCTGATCCTCCCGAAGATTGGCGGCATGTTCGGACCCGGTGCTTCGGCCTTTTCGCACTCCGCAAGAATGAAGTACGAGTGGGGATGTATCTTCCGCATTTCAGCAGCCACCCGTCCCCCTGTGGACCATTTGTCATCCACCTGAACGTAACGAACATCCGGATGGAGTTCGCACGTTTCAAGGGCTGCCATACTGCCATTGGGAGAAGGCTTCGCTGACGCCTGCTGGAGCTCGATCACGAATCGAACGTTATCCGGCAGTTGCTCATATTCGGTCTGAATAACACCTTCTACCAGACCGACCGCTTCGGCATAGGGACCGTGTCTCACCTCGTCCGGACAGTTTGGCGCCATGCCAATTAAACCGTCCAAACAAGGAAGGAACCCAGCGCTCCTGAGACGTCTGCCCGAAAGCGGCGCCGGAGAATGGGTGTGAACCCACTGCTCGATCGGCCCGAACTCCTGGGACAGGATGTACTTAATTTCCAGCAGGGTTGGGACAGCAAGCTCGAACGGATGGGCAGCAGCCTTCTCGCGTAGCTTGATGATCTCCAACCATTCCCGCTGAATTTTCATCATCCTTTC
>CAJCIF010000063.1 GCA_903970355.1 Actinomycetota bacterium | reverse complement strand
TTTTGACACGTATTCAGAATAGGAGCGTCAATTCGGACACCTATTCATTAACAAAAAGAGGGAGGGTAAGGCGATGAGAGTTATGCCTGGAGACTGGACTTCGACCAAGATTGGGAGGTTTGTTTCGTTGATGCCGGAAGGGCAGATTTTTACGACGAGGGATTGTCTTACGTATGGGTTGAGAGCGAACGTGGATAAAGCCCTAAGTCGATTTGTGATGCGGGGGAGGATAAGGAGATTGGCTAGGGGAGTGTTTGTGAAGGATCCCTTTCATAGGTTCAAGTATTCGAACTTCGAGATTGCAAAGGCAAAGACGGAATCATTTGGACGAAGAATTTTTCCACATCAAAGCAATGTGGCGAGAGAGTGTGGGTTTAAGGGCGGAGAGAAGGACGATACGGTGTTTGCGATTGATGGAAGATCGTCGAGTTTTAAGATTGGAGATAAGGTAATTCATTTGAAAGAAGTATTGCCGAGAAAGAGAATCTTGCATGGAACGTTTCAGGGAGAAGCGGCGCTCAGTCTGTGGGAATTTGGAAAATCGTCGATGTGCAAATATGCGCTTATGTGTGCAACGTTGGGATTGAACCGCATAGAACAGGCTGATTTTCGTCGGAAGATAAAATGGATGCCTGCTTGGATCAGTGACTATATAAAGAATCGACCCTGGGAGCCACCTTCAACTGAGATGTTGGCTGCTTAATTTCAATAGGGCAATTGGCACCACAAATTGTGGGGGCAAGCCTGCGCGCCCACAATTTGTGGTGCACTAAAAAGGGTGCAGGGATTGCTAGGTGTTCCGGTCGAACAAACGAGGGATCCTGAGCATAGGAATCGGGAAATAGGCTGCCGCCGTGTAAAATGGATGTCACTACCAAAAGGTTGGCCAGTAGTTGGCTTTGCGCAAAAAATCCCGATATCTTCCCATCGTTGAGGCGGCAATCGTCGGTGTTATAGCTGGGTTGTCTGCTTACGTACTTGAGCTTGGTGTTAGCTGGTTTGGACGATTGCGGGTTGAACTGGCACTTCAGCATAGCGAACAATATGTTTTGCCTGTTTTTGGTCTGATCGGCGGTTTGATTGCCGGTTTCTTGGTGCAATTTATTGCACCGGAGGCATCTGGCAGTGGTATTCCACAAGTGCGAGCAGCATTAGATCGGGTGCAAATGCCGCTAAACATGCGCGTTGCGCTCGTTAAATTCGTCGGTGGCACAGTTGCTCTAGGTTCAGGCCTCTTCATGGGAAGGGAAGGGCCGACTGTTCAATTGGGTGCAGCGCTGGCTGCCACCGTAAGCAGATGGATTGCAACAACGGAAGAACATAGGCGCCAACTTATCGCTGCCGGCGCTGGAGCCGGCCTAGCAGCCGCTTTCAATGCGCCACTTGCAGGTGTCTGTTTCGTTATGGAAGAACTTTTGCGAGAAACGAAAGCCACAACAATTTTGATTACCTTAGTGGCATGTTCGTCGGCGTGTTTGGCAACTGCATTTTTAGCCCATCGCCATTTACACGCCGCACTGCATTCGATACCTTTGAGCCTGACCCTCAATCCTGAGGATGTGCCATTCTATGTTTTGCTTGGATTGGTATGTGGAGCGGCTGCTGCTCTATTCAATTTCGGCATTATGAGCGCACTTCATATCAATAGAAGGTTACCGATTCCACTTACTATAAAGGTCGGTTTAGCCGGTCTTGCTTCTGGATTTATCATTTCGCAACTGCCCCACGAATTTCAAAATTATGCTGCGATGCGGGCCATGATCGCTACCGGAGTAACGGATGTTGACACGGTTGTTACTGCACTAGCCGGATTTTTCTTTATGACGATCATTGCCTATGGATCGGGGGCACCAGGCGGATTGTTTGCGCCTTCTCTAGTATTAGGTTCAGCACTTGGTTTTCTGGTTGGAGGGGCAGAACTTGCCTTAGTAGGCACCAATTCTGTTACTGCATTTGCTCTTGTGGGCATGGGTGCATTTTTTAGTGGTGTTGCAAGAGTGCCACTTACCGCGACAGTAATAACATTCGAATTGACGAATCACTTTGTTCTGGTTGTCCCTCTTATGATCACTTCAGTCTTGGCAACCATGGTTGGTGAACTCCTATATAGAGGTTCTATATACGATCGACTCATGCGCTGGAATGACATAACTTTGAGAACGGACGAATCGGTTTCCGCTGTTTTGCTAGCTTTAAAAGCGAAGGACATAATGCGCACTTCCGGTCCGGTACTTGGTTCAAATCTCAAACTGAAAGATGTTTTACCTACCTTTGGAGCGTCCGGCCGGCGCGGTTTTCCTGTGTTAAGTGGAAAAAAAACTGGTTGGTGTCATTACACAAACTGATATTGGACACGTCCTGCAGTTAAACGAAATTCCTGAAGACATGACGGTTGCATCCGTCATGACGGGCTATCCGGTTTCGGTAAGCCCGCTTGATTCATTAGAGGATATTCTGTATCTCTTTACCCGTGACAAATACGCATGGTTACCGGTTTGCGACCGGGATATCTTTCTTGGCATCATTCATCAAAGTGACGTTGTCGAGTCGCTTTTTTCAGAAATAAGCAGCGAAAAAAAGGACTTAGAAATTTCACTTAAAGAAGAGCAACACGTAGAGCCCGAGAAGAGTTAGAATAGTTGCAAGTAGTTTTTGTTCGGTTCGCTTCCAGGAATGGCCTCAATGCGGATGGCATCTTTGTTGGCTTGGCCACTTATTCTTACTATATGCGTCGGGTTATACCTGCCTTCGCCTGCCTTGGCAAAACTGAAACCAATTTCAGAGAGCGTTGAAATCAAAGCTCCGCCTAAGTTTGTATTTGATGCCATTAGAAAAGAGCGCGATGCCAAAAGCGTTCGTCGCAAAACAATCGCTTTTGACGGACGTGTTGCCAAAATCGATGAGCAATTAACCAACGTGCCCGTCTACGGAAAGGTGCATTGCCTGTGGGAAGAAACAGAGTATCCCTATCAAAAAATCGATTACCGCATGATCGAATCCGATAAATTCAAGGAAGCGTACGGAAGCTGGATGCTGAATGCTTCTTCCGATAAGCTAACCACTCGCCTTGAGCTTAAAAACTATATAGATACTAATCTCAGCATTCCATTTGCCGATCAAGTCACAAGGCGCGAAACCCTGGACAGCGAGAAGTCAAGATTGGCCCGGGTCAAGAGTACCGCGGAAGCGGACTACAACAAAGAAATACAAACCAAAGTCCAGGTAACGGATGCGGGCGGGCTGAATTAGCGCTTAAGCCATCGATACGTTTGCTTGACGAAACTATAGCCCCGCCTTATGCTCTTTTAAAGTTATGAGTCAACAAGTTTTCCGATTCTGGTTTAGCAAGGTTCACCTGGGGTGACGTAAGTCACTTTTTGAACCTCAGGTGAGCCGCGGACGTCAGGTCTGCGGTTTTTTTGTTTTAAAGGACTATTTTCATGCCACTTCCATCCAACTACCCCTATTTTGCCTGGCGATTTGCATTGGGCTGGCGAAACGCAATTTGAGCGTTTCGATAAAGACAAAGCAAATACAGAGCAATTTGGAGTAATGAAATGATTGAAGCAAGATTGGCATCAAAATCCCAGGCACAGCACAAAACGACCGTGCATATCGGTAATGGCGTAACCTGCGGCGGAACTGAAATATTGGTTGTCGCCGGACCGTGTTCCGTCGAAAGTGCTGCCCAAATGGACAAGGTGAGCGCGAAGCTGTCTCGCGGCGGAATACATGCCCTGCGCGGCGGAGTGTTTAAGCCTCGCACATCACCATACGCATTTCAGGGCCTGGGTGAAGAAGGATTGATCCTATTAGAACAGGCTCGGGCTCTTTCCGGAATGCCAATCATTACTGAAGTGATGTCGATCGAACAAATCGATCTGGTCGCCCGTTATGCAGATGTTTTACAAGTGGGCAGTCGCAATATGCAGAACTTCGAACTCTTAAAAGCACTTGGTCACCAAACTAAGCCGATACTTCTTAAACGAGGTCTTAGTGCCACTATTGAAGAATTCCTCATGGCTGCCGAATACATTTTGAGCAATGGCAATCCAAACGTCATTTTGTGCGAACGCGGTATCAGAAGTTTTGATGGCTTCACCCGCAACGTTCTGGATCTTGGAGCTGTTGCGGCCCTAAAGCAAATTACTCATTTGCCGATCATTGCTGATCCCAGTCATGCAGCCGGCAAGCATGAGTTGGTGGCAGATCTCGCTCGAGCTGCCATTGCTTGTGGTGCAGATGGAGTGATGGTGGAATGTCATCCTGAGCCCGAAAAATCCGTGTCTGATGCGCGCCAGGCACTGTCACTGGATGAAGCTCTTTCACTTGCAGAAAGCTTACGGGCAGTGGCCGGTGTTGTAGGGCGCAAATTAAATAAGAACGATAATAGTCATTTCTCGTCGTTCCCATTCGGACACAACTCTGTTAAGCTGCGCTCGGCCTCAGTTTCACTTTGAAAAGTAATCTCAAAAGAAATTGCCATCCGAAAACCTTCCCGAAAAGTTAAGGCAAATAGTCGAGGACGAAGGTGCCAGACTAGGTTCGATTGCATTCCGCCGTCGTTTAACCGAAATCGCAATTGCTTTCGTGAGTACGGTTGCGCTTTGTGTTGGTCTCATGTTTCTGGGATTTACTGTGCACGAGAGTTGCTTTGCTGGTGTCGTACTTATGCTCGTGGCAATAATCGCTTTGAATATCATTCTTTTTCTACCGGCCTCAAATGCCGCCAAAGCCCTTCAAAGAGGGCAAATTGAGCGGGCGAAAATAATGGTGGCTCGGAATATAAAACCGACCCTTTTTACTTTCCCCTTGACGTTTCTGGCGCTTATGTATCTGGTTGATACCCAACTGCGCATCATGCTTTCCGAAGCTCGGTTTGTAGAAGTGGAAACCTTGGCTGGTATTTTGGTTGTGGCTTATCGGCGATTTCGATTTTTCAAGATTGGAAATGGCGTTGAAGCACAACTACAAAATTTTATAGCGCTTGGATATCTCGGGCAGGGAAGATATGAACAAGCAAAAGGTTTGTTTGAAGGATGCCTTGCAAGAGCTCGCGGCGGACTAGCCCGCACTGTCTTTCTCAATAACATCGGCTACTGTGATTTGGAATTGGGAAATCTCGATGCCGCCTATAAAACGCTAACTGAAAGTTCGTCCTCTACAAAAAAACGAGGAGGATACCAGAGGGCTATATTCATTACCGCAAGTTCAAATCTTGCGCGAGTGTGCATCAGAAAATCACTTTTGGATGAAGCAGAAGATCTTCTCGCAAAGGCGATGGCAGAAGCCGAAAAGGAGACGAATCCGGCCCAAGCAACTGGACCTTGCTACGTAGCTTTAGGCGAACTAAGATTTGCACAAGGACGATTGGAAGAAGCTGAACACTATTTGCGCAATGCACTGGATGCAACTCGAGTGAAAAGCAGCGAGATATCGCCGAACTATATAAGAGCAACAGAAACATTATCAAAAGTTCTGGAAAGGCTTGGCAAAAACGCGGAAGCAGCGGAATTGGCTGCCCGGGCCATTTCCAATAAAGAATTGTTGGATAAGCACATAAGTGAAACGGAAGAGCAAATTTGCAACTCAACCCGGCCACTCGCACTCTGGTACCGAAACTGATACCAGTTAATTTGTCTCAAATATTTACGTAACTGCTTAAGTTGCGCATAAGCTGCGCATTTCTCTTAATACGACAATAACTTACGGGGACGAAAAGTCCTCATGACGTATAATCGACTGAGGACAACAATATATTTGTTGTCATTAGGAGGTTCGGTGGCCACCTTTGTAGTTTTGTTTCTTCTCTTTTATTTGTGGCACGGGCTGGGGATCACAATTGGTTACCATCGTTTGCTCGCCCACCGAGCTTTGCGCTGCAAACCGGCCTTCGAATACTTACTGGTAGCAGGCGGTTATCTCACCTTTCAGGGGCCTCCTATATGGTGGGCGGCTATACATAGAGCCCATCATAGATATTCAGATACACCGCTTGATCCGCATACACCCCTCAAAGGCATGCGTTATGCGCTTTTGGGTTGGCTTTTTGAAAATCAAACTTATCTTTCGAAAATGCACCTGGCTAGATCGTGCAAGGACCTTCTCTGCAACGATTTTTACAGAATGCTTGAACCGAAAAGCCGATTCTTGAATGGAATGACTTTGTGTTTGCTCATGAACATTGTCTACAGAGCCCTTCTCTTCTCTCTTTTCGGAGCGACGGTTTTCTGGGCAAATCTTGCATCATCGATTTGCGTCTTTATGATTCCTCAACTATTGAATGTTACGTGCCATCTTCAAAAAATGGGCTACAAGAATTTTGCTACCAATGATGATGGTGTCAATGTTTGGTGGGTAGGAATATTGGGATTAGGAGAAGGCTGGCACAATAATCATCA
>CAJCIF010000062.1 GCA_903970355.1 Actinomycetota bacterium | reverse complement strand
GGCATATAAGCAAGGATAGTTACCGCTGCCAAAATAGCGAGATGAATGAGAATTGTTTTCCCGGTAACCGGAACCTCGTGAACCTCTTGTGCGGTTCGAGCCACACCCGGTATCTGGGAGCTGCGCCCCTTGCCAGCCGTCGCCAAGTCCGTCCATGGCACTGTTTTAGGCTTCTTAGGTTTATCTTTTGTCATTCGGCTTCCCGGACACTTTTTAACGAGAACATCTTATTACGTTCAAACCTTTAAGAGTCACATATTCAATCGGGCAGTTGACAATGCTAAGATTTTTCCGGTGTTCAAGGATCTGTTAAATCCAAGGGTCTCTTTCATGACGGGGCAAAAAAATATCGAGCGAGCCGAAGCTTGGCAGGCTACTAAAGCTCTTCTTATTCCACTTTCCCTCTTTATTGCCTGCATCATCTCCGCTGCCGGCACTTTTCTCATTTATAACGGAGAACCAGTTGGTTGGATTTTTGCTTTTGTAGCAGCGGCAATTATTTTGGCGGATTTCGTCGGCTTAATTCGTTTTCAAAACAAGTACCGCGCTAAGGGCATAATCGCAAACGAACATGAAGTCGACTCACAACCAGTTGAATTACTGGAAATAGAAAAATAATTCCAAGAAGCTGTGCACTGTATAATTGCGGCCCCTAAATTTCCTGGAGTGCCGTGATGACCCTTCGCTTTAGCAAGAAGGTTTCAATTACCAACGCCATCATTTTTTTGATCGCTTACCTTTTGTCTGCCCCACAAATAGTCACAGCTCAAGAAGTGTTGCCGATACCGGATCCGCCCTTTAAAGGCAAGATTGGCTATACATGGAAAGATTCCATACCCGACAAAATTCCAGTCATCAAACCGCCAAAAGATGCTCCGAATGTTTTGTTCGTTTTGATTGATGATGCAGGATTTGGACAAGCCGGCACATTTGGTGGCGCCATTCCGACACCTACTTTAGATCGCCTTGCCAAAGAAGGGCTGCGTTATACTCGTTATCACACTACCGCACTGTGCTCTCCAACGCGCGCGGCCCTACTGACAGGTAGAAACCATCATTCTGCCGCAACCGGTGTTATCACTGAATTAGGCACAAGCTTCCCCGGCTACACTGGGCGCATTCCGAAAAGTGCCGGCATCGTTGCCGAAACGCTTAGAGAAAACGGCTATACCACCGCTGCCTTTGGAAAATGGCACAACACACCAGATTGGGAGACCAGCGTTTCAGGGCCGTTCGATCGCTGGCCCACCAACCAGGGCTTCGAAAGGTTTTACGGTTTTATAGGTGGTGAATCCAACCAATGGCAACCGTCTCTCTATGATGACACCACTCCTGTCGATATGGTTGTGCCACCCGGCAAGCAAGGCAACTATACGTTAAACGATGCTCTAGCAGACAAGGCAATCGACTGGATTCACCAGGAAAAATCTGTTACACCGGACCGACCATTTTTCATTTATTACGCTCCCGGTGCAACACATGCTCCGCACCATGTACCGAAAGAATGGATTGACAAATTCAAAGGTAAATTTGATGAGGGCTGGGACAAGTACAGAGAAGAAACATTTGCTCGTCAAAAGAAACTGGGGGTCATTCCGGCGGATGCCCAATTAACGCCGAGACCATCTGAAATTCCAGCTTACGATTCGCTGAGCCCGGAGAAAAAGAAAATTGCAGCACGACTTATGGAAACATTTGCTGCTTACACTGCCCAGACCGATTACGAAGTGGGCCGCCTAATTGATGCAATTGAAAAAGCAGGTCAACTCGAAAACACTTTAGTCTTTTATGAAATAGGCGACAACGGAGCATCTGGTGAAGGCGGTTTGAATGGTGTTTTCAATGAGATGGCCATTCTCAATGGCGTAGGAGAAGATCCCAGTTATTTGATCGCTCACCTTAACGAGATCGGGGGTCCTGATGCCTACAACCACTACCCAGCCGGGTGGGCTTGGGCCATGGATACACCTTTTCAATGGATGAAACAGGTCTCTTCGCACTTTGGTGGCACACGCAATCCCCTCGTTGTCTATTATCCAAAGTTGATAAAAGATCCCGGTGGACTGCGGACGCAATTCCATCACTGCATAGACATCGCTCCTACCATCCTTGAAGCCGCCCATATTGGCCAACCGGTAGAAGTAGATGGCGTACACCAGAAGCCTATTGAAGGCGTGAGCATGATTTATTCTTTCGAAAATGCTCAGGCGAAGAGCCCGCGCGTGACGCAGTACTTTGAAATGTTTGGCACGCGTGCTCTCTACCATGACGGTTGGATTGCTTGCGCTCGCCACCAGCATCTACCCTGGGTAAGACCCACACCCTCAGACTTTTCTAAAGATAAGTGGGAGTTGTATAACATCGATCAAGATTTCAGTGAAGCAACTGATCTCGCTGATAAAAATCCGGCTAAGTTGAAAGAACTGCAAGACATGTTTCTTGTCGAAGCGAAGAAATACGATGTGTTACCGCTCGATGATCGCGGTTTGGGCCGCATGGATCCCAGCAACAGGCCCAGTTTGATTGCAGGGCGAACTGAATTTACGTACCTTCCTGGTGCTTGCCGAATTCCGGAAAATTCCTCTGCTCCTGTCAAAAATTGTTCGCATACTATAACCGTCGAAGCGATAACACCGACAAATGGACAAGCTAACGGCGTACTTGCCTGTGATGGCGGTATAGTGGGAGGCTGGACACTTTACGTTCAAAACGGCAAACCGGTTTACGAATACAACTATTTGTCCGTTGACAGATACAAAATAGTTGGCAATGAAACTCTGCCACCAGGGCCGGTGACGATCAAGTTTGAATTCACCTATCTAGGTGTAATGCCTGGAAAAGGCGGTATTGGGAAATTGTTCGTGAACGGCAAAGAAGTGGGCTCCGGACAAATCCCCAAAACTATCCCGGGCCGCTATTCAGCTGACGAAACGTTCGACACTGGATTGGATTCAGGCTCGCCGGTTGGTAGTTATGCCAGCCCATTCCATTTCAATGGCGCAATCAAATCAGTGAAAATCCACGTCACACCGAACAATATCGAGCAAAAGATCATGAAGCTAATAAATTAGCGACGGCGTGACTCTGGCTTCTCTTTTTCTTCTTCTTCGTCTTCAGCTATAGCCGCATAATATTTAGTGCCGCAATGCCGGCACTCGTGCCCGTCTAACTGGCAGCGCGTCCGTCTTGCCTCCGGGACGAGAAAAACACGAACATCATCCAGCAGTTTGATTAAATAGGTGGCATAACGCTCTTTGAAAGAGACTTTGATATATGGATCGACGTGGATGCTCTTAATCTGCTTGATTTCGTCTTGCGACAATCGAGGTACAACAGGGGTCTCCTCCTCTTCAACCGGTGGCTCCTCAGCAGGAAGCTTGACAAGTTGATTGACGAGACTTTGCAGATTGTCGTGGTCGATGTTAGAGGACTCGACCTCTTCTTTCGATTTATCCGCCTTTTTATCCGTGGTTTTATCGGCGAGAGAATCCTCGGCCATACGTCCCTCCTGAGACATGGTCTTTACTTATTGGTTTCCCCATATACGCTTGTTCTAACACGCAAAACAGACAATTCTAACAATTCTTTAGTTCTAGTATATTCGTATTATCGAATGAGTCCCAAAGAGCTGAGCTGGACAACTTTTTTCGAACTCCGTCCTATCAGAATTTTAGAACGGAATAATTAGTATAAATAGCGGATAAAACTAATTCGACACGTGCCCTATGAAATTCGTAATCCATTTGCTTTTGCTAGCGGCTATTTTCTTTCAGTCGCCATTCACCTTCGCTGAAAATCTTGATGATCTCAATCCGACTAAGGTTGATGCTGAAGAGCGTGCCCAATATGAAAAGCTAATAGTTGAGGCAAACAAAGAGATTGCAAAAGATCCACGTGGAATGGGTGGTTACTATACACGTGGTGTCTGCTATTGGAAGCTCAAGTTGCTCGATAAAGCAGTTGCTGATTTTCAAAAGGTAATTGAAGTTTGTCCGTACAAAGTGCACGGCACCAATACCAACGTGAGAGCTTCTAATAAAAACGGACTGATTATGGCATTGAACAATATCGCTTCCGTCTATGCTCTGCAAAGACAATATCCGGATGCCGTGAAGTATTTCACGAAGGTGCTTGAGATTGAGCCAGAGCGCGTCGGCACTTATGAGGAACGCGCTATTGCCTATGAAAAAATGGGAGAAACTGAACTGGCCGATAAGGATAGAAAGACTTCTGCCAAAATCAAGAAGGAAGGCACGCACTATCAAAAAATCTTTCGTGCTGAAAGGAAAAAATTGATCGAACCAGAAGCGGTAGGAGATACAACCGACTCGGCGCGTTGCCTTATAGCAAGCACAGTCGCAATCGAACAAGGTGGTGAAGCGTGGAATTTGATCCCCGCTTATTCGGAACGATTCGCATGCAATGCTAATCTTGGCCGTTTTATCGAAGGTCTGGCAGATTTAGACTGGCTTGATGCTAACTCCTTCCGAATGGATACGGGTCTGCGCGCCTCTTATCGTAAAAGCGTAAACAAATTGCTGAAAGCATTTGGATCATCCAAACGTGATTTTAATCGCGCTCTATTTCTGGATACTCCCACGAACAAATTAGTGAAGGCTGAAAAGCTTATGGAAGAGAATCAAAATGCAAAAGCGGAATCTCTTTTGCTGGAACATCTCAAACAGTACCCAAAAGATTGCATGGGATGGACAGCGCTTTTACGAGTTCATGCCAAGGATCTCAAGAAATCGTACGATGACGCCAATCAACTCGTGAAGTTGGATCCCACCAATAGAGCTTGTTTGGTTTGGAGAGCGCAAGCCGCTCTTGGTCTTAAAAATTATCAGCAAGCCATTGACGATTACACGACCGTGCTCTCATACGATCCTCGGTCCGCGTTCACTCGACCAGCCGATGCGAACAACGACAAAATACTCTTTGGCCGCGCTGAAGCACTGCAAAAGGTGCACCGCTATGACGATGCCATCAAAGACTATACAGCCATACTCAAAGTTACTCCCAAAGCAGAAGAAGCCTTTCGCTATCGGGCCGATTGCTATTTTGCCAAAGGCGATAATAAAAACGCCCTTAGCGATTACACAAATTCCATCGAACAAGACACTCAAACGGCCGGCAGCACTTGCCTGCTAAGGGCCAAAGTTTACGACGCCCTCAAACAGCCAGACTTAGCTGCCAAGGACCGTGCCAAAGCGAAATCCTTGGGTTACCCCAGTAAATGATTAGCACCATATTTAGTGCTCCGGCGCAGATTACATCTGCTTCTCCGCACGTGTTCACGCTTTGCTCCGCCATTGCTCCTCGCAACGGCTGCGCTACGCTGTACTTCTTATTATCTCTTGGAGAATTGGAAGCGTTTGCGGGCGCGTTTGCGGCCGTATTTTTTACGTTCTTTGACGCGTGAATCGCGAGTAAGCAAACCATCTGTGCGCAGAACGGGACGGTTTTGCGGAGCTGCTTCAGCAAGAGCGCGGGCAATGCCATGACGAATGGCATCAACTTGTCCGGACATTCCGCCGCCACGTACAGCAACTATTACATCAAAACGTCCAGCAGCATCAGCAGCTTGGAAGGGTGCGAAAACTTTCTTGTCGTAACCAATTCGGCCACCGATATAATCCGGCAGCGGGCGACCGTTAACCTGGACTTGCCCAGTACCTGGCACTAAGCGAACTCTAGCGCTCGCACATTTTCTGCGTCCTGTACCGTAATACTGAATTACACTTGTCATCTAAGGTCGTCCTTCAATTACCTTTTACTTCGTTTCTTCGTTGCGTTGTTCAAAAAGCTTGTATGGCTTGAGTTGTTGGGCTTCGTGAGGATGCTCCGGTCCGGCATAAACCTTCAGGTTTGTAATCTGATGGTCACCAAGACGCGTATGCGGGATCATACCGCGCACAGCCCGTTCGATAATAGCTTCTGGTTTGCGCGCTCTTACTGAACGCAGAGTTTCTTCTTTAAAGCCGTGCGGGAAGCCAGAGTGACGGCGATACAATTTTTGTTCTTCTTTCTTGCCGGATACCTTCACCTTTTCGGCGTTGACGATCACGACATAGTCACCACAATCTACGTGGGGAGTAAATTCCGGCTTGCTCTTGCCGCGCAAAATATTGGCTACTTCGGTAGCGAGGCGACCCAAAGTTTGATTTTCCGCATCAATGAGAAACCATTCGCGCGTGATTTGCCCTGGTTTTAGACTAAACGTTTGCACTGAATGAACTCCTGCCTCTATTTCTCTATTATGCTTTCTATCTGGTCCCCGCAGAGCGGAGCCTTTGCGAATGTTAAGGTTACCCCTTAACATCTTCCAACGTTCCTACTTCCGATTGCCTGAAAGGCGCCAGCGTCGGGAATAATTGGAACTCATCCGGATAGGTTACCGAAACCAGGGTTAAACCTCTTGCTGGCGATGTTGGCCCGGCCAGGTTTCGATCGCATCCTTGCAACGCCGTTTGGAGGCTCTCGGGCGCCCTCTCCCCGAGTCCAATCTCGATAAGAGTGCCCACAATAATGCGCACCATATTGTACACGAAGTGATTTGCCTCAATCCAGAACTCCAGCTGCCCTTCACCTAAATTCAACAATTCGGCACGATGGACATTGCACACACTTGTGCCCTGATCGGTGCTGCTGGACTTGAAAGAAGCAAAATCATGGGTGCCGACCAGGTATTGAGCCGCCTTTTGCATACGCTTACAATCGAGACTATATGAGACAAAATGGTGTGTATCGGCTATGAGAGCCGATCGCTGAGAGCGGTTCAAAATTCGATAAACGTACAAACGGCTTAGAGCACTATGGCGTGCATGAAAGGTTGCCGGTACTATCTGCACACCTTTAACCGCAATATCAGCATTCAGTATGCCGTTGAGAGCCCAGGCAAAGCGCCACAAGTCCAGCTCTTGATCGCTGCAGTCAAAATGCGCAACTTGACCTTGTGCGTGTACACCACTGTCGGTGCGACCGCTCAAAATTACCCGTGCCGGTTCACGCAAAAACGCTGAAACTGCCTTTTCAAGCTCATCTTGCACAGTGCGCACTCCCAGTTGATACTGAGAGCCATGCAATTTTTTGCCGTGATATTCAAAGAGAAGTGCAACACGCACGATGGCATCTCCCCGACCGCAATACAGCAAGAAGGGCATGGCGGTGCCATGCCCCTAAGTTAGATTTGAACCGAACTTGTTTTGCTCTAAACAAGCTGGATGATAGCCATCGGGGTTGCATCACCACGACGATTACCGGCTTTGAGAATTCGTGTGTAACCGCCGGCACGATCTTTGTAGCGCGGAGCAATTTCGTTGAACACGCGCTTTACCACTTCACCATCATAAAGATAGGAGCTGACTTGACGGCGAAGGTGTACTGCTTTGCTCACTTGGGCGGCTGCTTTGGTATCACCGGCTTTGCCCTTTTCGTGCAATTCCTTGTGATTGGAAAGGTAGCCTTTCTTGCCTTTGGTGATGATGCGTTCCACTTCCGGTCTCACTGCTCTCGCTTTGGCGAGTGTCGTGATTATTTCATCATGCCTCAGCAATTCGGTCGCCAAAGCTCTCAACAACGCTTTGCGTTGATCGTAAGGGCGGTTGAGTTGATTTCCTGGCAAACGGTGACGCATGATGTCCTCTACATAACAGTGGGTGAAAGATTCTACTTGTCTTTTGGTGTGTCGGCAAGTGTCAGTCCAAACTGTCTCAAACGCTCGATCACTTCATCAGCAGACTTCTTACCGAAGTTTTTGATGTTCATCAGATCGTCATAAGACAACTTGAGCAGTTCGCCAAGCGAGTTGATGTTGGCACGCTTCAAGCAGTTGTAGGCACGCACTGAAAGTTCGAGTTCTTCAATTGAGATAGAAGAATGCTTGCCGTCTGTTTGTTGCGGTTGCGTGGTGGCTGGCACCATCGGCTTACCGGATAATTCAGCGATCGGAACGAGGTGTTCGATAACTTGACGGGCAGCTTGCGAAATTGCTTCTGTTGCATCGATAGAACCATTGGACCAGATTTCGATTGTCAATTTGTCGAAATCGGTTGATTCACCGACACGGGTCGGTTCAACGTTGTAGCTTACTTTGCGAACCGGCATGAAAACTGCGTCGATCGGCAGTACGTCAATGGCTTGCTTGAAGTGGCTGTGTGAATCGGCCGGCACATAACCGCGACCGCGTTCCACTGTGATTTCAGCACGCACTCTGCCGCCTTCGGCTAATGTGCAAAGTTGCCAATCCGGATTGATGATGGTGGCATCGGCTGGGCAAATAATATCGCGACCGGTGACTGGTCCAACCCGTTCAACATCTAGATGAAGGTATTGCGGATCGTTGCTGAAGGTCTTAACGACTAGACCCTTCAAGTTGAGCATGATGTCGATGACATCTTCAACGACACCAGGGATGGTTGTGAACTCGTGTGTGATGCCGTCGATTCTTACTGCGGAGACAGCAGAACCATCCAGCGACGAAAGCAACACTCTTCTCAATGCATTACCGATGGTTACGCCAAAACCGGGCTCAAGGGGTTTAAACTCAAAAGTTCCTTCAAAATCGGTAGCTTTTTGCAAAGTGATTTTTTCGGGCTTTTGAAATGTCAGAAGTGTCATATTTTATATTGATTTTGATTAAAAAATGGGATTCGGGCAAATGGCCTGTTTATAAGGCCTGATTTATTATTTTGAATACAACTCAACAATTAACTGCAGATCGGAAGAGCGTCGTG
>CAJCIF010000061.1 GCA_903970355.1 Actinomycetota bacterium | reverse complement strand
GATCTGCACTATTTCTGACTATCAAAACTGTCAGAAATTACGCAAACCGGCTCCCCGACTTGTCCTTTTTTCAATTTCCACTACCTGCCCGAATTCATCCCAGAATTCGGACCGCAAGAAAAAAGCAAAAAAGGGAGAGGTACGCCTCATTAAATCGTCAGAAAAATTCTGCGAATTAGCTGTCTAGGCACAGCAATAAAAGTGGTGAACATCCACTTACGCGTTTCTAGGCAAATTAGTAATAAAGCAATTAAGAACTGGCTGGAGCCGGCTTTTCTTGAGCCGTATCCGTTTTCTTGCCGTTCGCTTTCTCTAAGTTGTTGAACAACCGTCCAAGAAAGGCCTGTTTAGTGGACTCTTTAGGGGAAGCTTCTTTGCCTCCGCTCTTAGTACCACTACTGGATGGAATTTTGAAGCCGCATGTCGTACAAAGATACTTGTTCGAAGCTATCTTGAATTTGCAGCGTGGGCAAAGATAGTAATTCATAAATGTCCTCGACCGTTAAACTCAGTATAACACGCGAAAGTCAAGTGGGGGAGCGGCTTCAGCCAATGGGTTCGTTCGATTTGCCAAGTTTTTACGAGACTCTAACTTTGCGGACTGCATCGGATTATCACATTGCTCTTTAAGCGAAGATTCAATCATGAACCGTTTGGTAGTTTCTTTTCACACGCTTCATCAGGTGCTATCTGCTGAGAAAGCCTTGCGTGCGTCGTTTCACTGTCGTGTAACGCCAATACCCCCCGGCATCGGAGATTCCATTTGCGGAATGGCTATTGAAATCTTGAATCCTCTGGAGCGCGATTCAGTTGTCAACCTACTGACGAAAAATAATCTCGCCCCGGTTGGCATCCATGAGATTTCTTAGAACGGGTTTCCGAGAATATCCAACCCAGTTGGCGTTCTTCTTAAACGGCGCGGCTCTTACAGGGACAGATATTTTTCAAACAGTCGTTCTAGAAAACGCGAGGCCGATTTGCCGGCTTCAAGCACTTCTGCATGACCGCCTAGCGGTACGTCGATTTGCCAGACATTAGTGATTACGCTGAAGGCAACCGCTTCAGTATCCGTACCGGCAACACTTTCCAGCTCGGGTACGGTAGACATTCCAACCGCATCAACATGCAATCGTCGGTACATTTCAATTTCGGCATGTGTTTCGTAGTTAGGACCCTGCAATCCAACATAAGTTCCGCGCCGAAGGCTATTTTTGAAACCTTCCTCTTTGACCAATAAATTTCCGAGCTCGAAAATTTTGTCGGACAGTCCGTTTTTGCAGGGTGTGGCAGGCTCTTGGAGAGCGGCTAATAAACCGGTCTCTCGAAAAGCCGGCGCAAGACAGTTCCTAAACGCATCAATCACCATAATATCGGCCACTGAAAAGCTGCTGTTTACGCCGCCGGCAGCATTCGTCAAAAACAATTTCGGCACACCCCACGCCACAATAGAACGCACTGGCAAAGTTACATCGGACCAGGAGTGCCCCTCATAGAGGTGAAATCGACCACGAAAAACGGCAATCGGAGCGGAATCTGTTGGTTCCAATTTTCCGACGGTGAGCATGCCGCTATGTCCTTGCACACCGGGCGAGGCGCTAAATAGTTCGCTATAGGCAATTGATTCGCTGTCGTATAAATTGTCAAAAATCTGCAAACCAGATCCCAGCACAATAGCGCATCTAGGCACTACGGGAGAAAGCTGTTTAAGAATGGCTAAAACATCATCCACTGTCACTGTCACTTCCTTCTGCGGCGGAGTTTGTTGTTTTGCTGGTTTCAGATAGTTTTGACTGGGGCTCATTGGTCACCTCGCGTGCAAACTTTTATACGATCAACCAATAAAGCCCGAGCTGATTCCGCACTCGATGCTGAATTTGGTTGTACAAGCAATGCGAAAACTTTCCAACCGGCGTGAGCGGCAACGATCATGCTTGGCACCAGATTGTAAGTCCAAAAATCGACACCCACCTTCGTCATAAACTCAACGTCTTTTTTGCTCGGCTGGCAACTGGGATTGAGACCAGCAGCCACGCCCTGCGGGATTTCCTCTGAATCGAGACAGGTGTATATGTTATTGATCACCGGAAAGCGCGGACCGATATGATTGTTCGGGCCCATAAGCGGACTTGCGCCAGTGAAGTTGATGTGATCATTCACCACGGCGAAGGGGCGCTCTCCGAGCCCAAAGCCTTCATCAATGATAAGCACTGTCTCGCCTTGATCGTAAACGGCTGGCTTGCGCAAATTATCGACAACTGCCGAACCAAATGCACCATGCTGATCGTATTCAGAGAAGAGTCCGGAAAAATCAAAAGTTTTTGCGATTTTTAGTGATGCCGTCATAGTCGATTCCTTGTTACCTGTGATGTACTAAATCGGGCAGTACAGTCTTTCCTTCGCCCTGCCAGGGCACGTCCAACCAGTTACTAAGGGTGGCAGCAATATCTGTAAAACCGTTTCGAACGCCGAGATCACTTTTGGCGAGAATATTTGCATCACTGCTTTTAAAGGATGGGGAGTAAACGAGTAACGGCACATCTTCGCGAGTGTGGTCCGTGCCAGGCATGGTCGGATCGTTGCCGTGGTCCGACGATATGATCAAGAGATCGTCGTTTTGCATAGCCGGAATAATTTTTCCGAGCCATTGATCGATTTCCTGCAAGGCGCCTGCATATCCTTTTACATCACGACGATGTCCGAACATCGAATCCGTATCGACAAGATTGGTGAAAATCAGTTGCACATCTTTGGGAGCTTGCGGAGTTGTTTTAATGGAACCGTAGTTGACTTCATTCTTTATAGCTTGGAGAGTTAGCTCCAGCCCTTCGCGATTAATTCCTGTATGTTTTGCATGCGTCAGTCCATGCCCGACAAAAATATCTTCGATTTTTCCGATACCGAAAACGCCGCGACCGTCTCCTCTTGCCTTATCCAGGAATGTCGCCGCCGGTGGTGGCACTGCATAATCACGTCGATCACCTTGTAATCGTCTGTAATTGCCAGGTTGTCCATCAAATGGTCTGGCAATAACGCGTCCGACTCGATAAGGACCCTGCAATATTTTTCTGGCTATCTCGCACCATTTGTAGAGGGTGGCGAGCGGTACAGTCTCAACATGGACAGCAATTTGAAATACGCTATCTGCGCTCGTATAAACGATCGGCAGACCGGTCTTCTGATGTTCCGGTCCCAGTCTATCCAGTACTTCAGTGCCCGATGCTGGCTCATTACAAAGAATGCCTTTGCAGCCTGTTTCGGCAAT